>NZ_JANSJA010000292.1:0-503 GCF_047462335.1 Synechococcus sp. H60.1 | reverse complement strand
CCGACAACAGCAGTACAGTAAACTACCCGGCTCCGACCGCTAAGCGGTACGGAGCGGGCTTAAGCGCTACGCGCCGCTGACGCGAACGGTAGCCCTGCAGTTGGCAAGCCAACCACGAACCTCCAGGCCGGTTTACAGCGACCCCCAAAAGCGCAATGACGTTGGCACCGTGCAAATCTGCATCCCCTTCCCAACCACAAGCTGGGTTCACACAACGAAAATGCTTCCCTTCCCGCTGCCCAAGCCACAAATACCGGTGGCAGGTCTGCGAGCTGTAGGCAGGCGGCACCACCACAACCTGGATCCCTGCTCTGGCGGCCTTGTAGTGCACAAACTGCCGCAACGGGTAGAACGCCCAACTATTGGCCTGCCGCCGCTCCGTCTTGCTGCGCCGCTGTTGGTTGACTCGTTCACGGATCCCGGTCAGGTCTTCCAAGGCAATAAAACGGTGGGTGGCCAGTGCCCTAGCAACAATGGACTTGGAGATGCGATGGTTCACCCAA
>NZ_JANSJA010000291.1:0-24076 GCF_047462335.1 Synechococcus sp. H60.1 | reverse complement strand
TTTCATCCTTAACGTGCTGGGGCGACGTCCCAGACGGCAAGTGTCAGGTTTTTAAGAGTTCCTCTACCAGCACAGCAAAGAGCTTACAGCGCTGCTGCATCCATTCCAATATGGCTACCCTGTATTTATCGTTGGCCCATGAGTTTGTACAGTTGCTCTCCGACGATCTGGATGCCGCTGAGGATGCGCTCTTCCGGTTGGTAGCTGAAGGCGAGGCGCAAGGCGTGATCCCCTTGGCCATCGGCAAAGCAGTGGGTACCCGGCAAGAAAGTTACCCCTAGCGCCCGGGTGGCCTGCAGCAAGGCGTTGGCACTCAGGGGAGGGGGCAGCTCGCACCAGATAAAGAATCCACCCCCAGGGGCCTCCACCTTAACTTCAGGGGGAAAACATTGAGCGATGGCCTCCAACATCAGGTGGCACTTTTCTCGGTAACGGCGGATCAAAAGCTGAATGTGGCTCTCTAGGCGGCCTTCCCCGCAGTAGCGGGCCACCACCCGGCCCAAAAAAGGTCCCAGGGATCCCTCGCTACGAAACATCTCCAAGCGGCGGATGATCTCGGGATGGCCACAGGCCCAGCCCACCCGCACCCCCGGCACCACAATCTTGGAAAAGGTGCCCACGTGCAGAACCCAGCCCTCTTCATCCAGCGCGGCCAAACTGGGCAAGGGATCCCCGACAAAGCGTAGGTCGTAGTAGGCCTCGTCCTCCACCACCACCACGCCGTATTCAGCCGCCAATTGCACCAGCTTCTGCCGCCGCGGCCAAGAGAGGGTGCAGCCCCTGGGATTGTGAAAGGTGGGAATGGTGTAGATAAAGCGGGGCCGGATCCCTTGGCGGGCTAGCTCGCGCAACACCTCTTCCAGGCAATCCACCACCATGCCCTCCCCATCCACGGGGATCGAGATCAGACGCGCCCCTGCCGCCGCAAAACGGCTGACCGCGCCCATGAAGGTGGGCCCCTCCACGATCACCATATCCCCCGGCTCCACAAAGACCTGGGGTAAGAGGCCAAGGATTTGCCCAGAGCCATAGCCGATCAAGAGGTTTTCCGGCTGCGCCTCCACCCCTCTGGCCCGCATCAACTGCTGCACCACCTCGATCAGCCCGGCAAAAGTGCCGCCGTAATTGAGGGCAGCATCTCCCTCTTCCGCCAACACCTCCGCTGTCGCCCGCGCCAGGTCGGCCTTGGGAAACAACCGCGGATCCGCCAGGCCAAAGGTAAAACTGGTTACTACCGGCACGGCCCCAGGGATCTCCGCGCCAAAAGGAGGCGGGATCACGGCCTGAGCCCGCCGGGCAAACAGGGTCTCTGAGAGGGGCCGCATCGGGAGCTTCAAGGCAGGAGAAGAGCTTAGGCCAACGCTTGCCACGATAACAAGAACGAGCTGGCCAAGAGCAGGGATCCCAGAACTCGCCGCCAACTCCGGCAGGGGATCTCCGCCAAGACGCCGCCGGCACTCAGGCACAAAAAGGGCAGGGCCACCAGGCCCCAACGGGCGCTTTGCTGCAACAGGTTCATCTGTGGCTCCCAAAGCCACACTGCCAGCACCCCCATCCACAGGACATGGCCCAAACCGGCCAAGCTGAGCAGGGTTTGTTGGCGTTCCGCCCAGGGCCAACCCAGCCGCACCAAGGCCAGCCCCAGGGGCAACATTAAGGTGGCCAGAACAGCCAGGCCGCTTTGGCTAGTGAGCGAATAGGACACCGTCGCCGTAGGAAAGCGCTCCGTCCCGGTGAAGGGATTGGCGGGCAGCTCAACCCGCACCAACCAGGAGAGGCCAATCACCAGCAGCAGCCAGAGTAGCCCTTGCAACCGCTGCCGCGGCCAATGTTGGCTAGTCCATAGCGTCCCCCAGAGCAGGGCCAAGGGCCAAACTTTGTAGCTCAGGGCACAGGCCAGCGCCAAACCGCCCCAGCGCAGGCGGGATCCCGGCCCAGCACCGCTGCTGACCAACAAGACCAGGCTGGCCAAGATCTCGTCGCCCGGCTCCAACCCCTGGGTCAGCACCCAGGGGCTGAGTCCCCATAGGCCAGCACTCCAGAAATTGCCCCAGCTCCAGCACAGCAGCAGCACGGCCAGGCAGGCCAGGGCCGAGACAGCTTGCAGGATCCCCTCGGGGGGGATCCCGGTGCCCTCAACCAGCCAGGGCAGTAGCCCGTTCGCAATTGAGTGGTAGAGAGGGAGTTCCGCCTGGACAGGGGGCAGGGATCCCTGAGGGCTGCTGATGGGCCAAGCGCGCCACCACGGCAGATGGGCCAGCTCTCCTAAGGAGCGGAGACGTTGCCCCAGCAGCAACCCCATCCCTCCCCACAGCAGCCAGTGGCCCATCCAACTAAGTCCGTCTGGGCGTTGGTGCCGACGTTTGCCTGCCCTGGACAGGCTTAGTTGAGGAAAAGAGGAACGAGACAGCCTTTTGCCCCGCGGAGGCATGGCAGGGGGAAACTTCATAGGGTAGGCCTAGTCAACTCTAGATCGCCCGTCAAGGGGCACCCAGCCTGCTGCCAGCGACGAATGGCTTGGGCGGTCAGTCCTTCGGTGACGTCGCGGATGGGAACACCGGCGCCGGTAACTTGCAGGCGCACCACCTGCCAGGGATCCCCAGGTGCAGCCCGCAGCACATAAGCTTCATAGGCCAGCTGCAGGGTTTCGCTGCGCCGACCGGCCAGGGGGTTGCCCTCCTGCTCGGGCTGCTGGGGCAGAACCAAGCGGCGCTCCAGCGTGGTGAAATACAAGCGAAAGCTTTGGGAAGCCGAGGCGGCTGGGCTATCCGGCAGAAGCTGGGCCAGCTCCTCGGCAGAGAGAAGTTCCACCTCTGGCTGGCCCACCAGCACTACCTGGAAGTCTGAGCGGGAGCGGCTCAAGGCCAAATTGAGAAACAAAGGCAACTGCTCCGCCAGGGCCTCGGCCCAGGTTTGCGGGTCGGAGGCACAGATCTCCTCTTTTGCCCAAGCAGGGGCAAGGCTGCCCAAGCTCAAAACCAGCCATAAACCCAGTCCCCACCCTCGTCTGGCAGATCTGTGGCCCAAGGCTTATTTCTCCCCAGATGGTCGCGTCCACAGAGTAAACTTCCCCCGACTGAAGTCGGGAGCTTAGGGACTCCGTCCCGCTCACGGGAACAGTAGCCCTCTTGCTGCGCGGCTGTTGGTTGACACATTCCCGCTCGCGCCAGCGGGCCGTAGGCCTCTGTCGCCTCCAGCTTTGCAGCTTGCGACGCAGACACCTTGAGCTTGCAGGAGATAGTTAGAACTTGGGTCATGCTCCATCATGGGAGTAGGAGCTATCCCCCCTACAGTATACGGTGGGGTATCTTGCGAGGGAGGCGCCACTTTGGCCACTAAAGTTCCAGAGTCGCTTTCCTCCCCACACTAAAGTGCAGGGCCCGCAGCTTTACCCTCCATGAATTATCCAACAGCATCCTCCAGGGCTTGGAGGCGGTACAAGGCAGCCACGGGATCCGCAGCCGCCGTGATGGGGCGGCCCACCACCAAATAATCGGCCCCTGCTCGCAGAGCTTCTGCAGGGGTACAGACCCGCTGCTGGTCGTCCCCCGCTTCTGGATCCCCAAAGCGGATCCCTGGGGTTACCAGCAGCACCTCCGGCCCCAAAGCCTGCCGCAGCCGCCCCACTTCCTGGGGGGAGCAGACCAGCCCACTCACGCCTTGATCCAGAGCTAGCCGCGCCAACTGCAACACATAGTCGCCGGGATCCCGCTCAACGCCCAACTCCTGCCGCACCTGGTCGGGACCAAGGCTGGTGAGAAGAGTGACTGCCAACAGCCGGCAAGAACTGCCCTGGGTGGCGGCCACTGCTGCCCGCAACATGGCACTGCCGCCAGCGGCATGAACGGTGAGCAGATCCACCCCATAACCAACGGCCACCTGAGCGGCCCGCCCCACTGTGTGGGGAATGTCGTGCAGCTTTAAATCGAGAAAAATGCGCTTGCCCCGTCCCTTAAGGGCCTGAAAAATCTGAGGGCCAACAGCCGTGAACAACTCCAGGCCCACCTTCCACCACAGCACCTGCGGCAGGCGATCTACCCACTCCAGGGCTTGATCCCAAGAAGCGGTATCCAGAGCAACAATGAGGCGGCTACCCTGCATGGCGGAAGCTCTCGAGCCGACTAACGTGAAGGGATCCGCTCCCGCGGCTCATAGTGAGGGCAGCCTTCACAGGGGCCATAGGGGTTAACTGCACAGCGCAACTCCGGGGAAAGGGCATTGTAGCGACAGGTGGGATCCCCAACCCAGCCGGGGGGTGAAGCGATATAGGTACAAACAATTATGCCCCCAAACCCCAGTGGGCTGACGAAGAAACGGCTGGTGCTGAAGGACTCCCCCTCAGCAGGATTGAACGTTTCCTCGTCGAGCTCTGGATCGGGCTGCGGCTCCTCCTCCAGACTCCAGAACGCTTCCCACTGCCGCAGGGTTTCTTGGAGAGGCGCGGCCAGATGTTCCGCCAACTCCGTCAGGGCGGTTTCCAAAGCGGCGAGGCTTTCTTCCGCCGCCTGGGTGAAGGCTGACACCCATTCCTCCAAGAGCTTCTCAAAATCCATGCAGTAGCGACCTGACTGAGAGTTTTCTTTTTACCTTACTGCTTGCCTGGGCAAGCTGCCTAACTTCCCCCTTGACAAACAGCATCTACTAACTCTTGATTGACCAAGGGAAATAGCTCTGCCAATTCTTCGGTAGATAGGTTGCCGGTACAGACATTGGCGCGGATGTGCCACTCCGCCCACATCAGCGCTGAGGCAATCGCAGGATCCTGGTCTTTCTGGGAGTTAGAGTCCCTCGCTGGCTTTGGAGCCAGGCGGCGTCCCGATCCGAGGTTCAGTTGCAGTACGCTGTCGCGGTTGATGCCGGTCAGAGAGGTCTGGGCATGGGCTTCTCCGACAAAGGCAAAAGGGAGAGAAAAAGCCATCCAAGACAATCCCCAAAAGGCAGCACGGCGAAACATGGGATCCCCGCCTGTAAGGTAGAGCTTTGAGGGCAATTATAGCTACTACTTGTGGCGGCTAGGGTTTATCCAACGCTGCGCTGGGCAGGCCAATCCCCGACCACTGCACACCATAGCAGCCTACCTCTTCCTTTCGGGATCCCTCGCGGCGATAGGAAAAGAAATCTTGCGGCTGAGCAAAGGTGCAATGAGGACTGATGGCAATTTGCTTGGAAGGGATCCCTTGGGCTTGGGCCTGGGCGCGGTGGATCCAGCGCAGATCTAGGCGCACCTTACCCGGCAGCGGATCCGGCCAGAGGGCAGGCCGGCGATCCACCCCCGACGGCAGCGCCTGCAGCACCTGCTCGGCCACTTCCTGGGAAACTTGGTAGGCTGGCCCGGAGATGGCTGGCCCCAGGGCAATGCAGATCTGGTCAGCAGGGATCCCGGCCTTTAGGAAAACTTGCAGCACCTTGGGCAAGATGCCAGCAGCCGTGCCCCTCCAGCCGGCATGAACAGCCGCCACCCAGGTAGGGCTAGCTATCAAGATTGGCACGCAGTCGGCGGTGCAAACCCAGGCAGAATCTAACTGGCGGCGGGCGATCACAGCATCTGCTTCGGGACGGGCGAAACTCCCTTCCCCGAGGTGAGAACCCGAAGCCCCCCCCTGGGAGAAGAGAACTTCATCCGCCCAGATCCAGCGACAGCCATGCACCTGCCGGCCCCATGCAGCTCGTTCTGGGGGGAGTTGCAACCGGTCGGCCAGCTCGGCTGGCTGATAGGGGGAAGCTTGACGGCAGCCAAAAGCATGGGGCCACCCCGCCAGAAGTTGACACTGCAGCCAACGCCATTCCCCTGCCTCTTGCCAAACCCAGCCCCCGGAACCGCTCATCGGCCTGATGGGTGGAAAGGGGATCCCTGGGATTTCTGCCGGGCATGCAGGTGGCCCACCCGCTCTTCCAGGCACATCCTTAGCTCGACGGGATTGAACAGCATGGGCAGAAAATGGATGCTCCGGCTTTCCCGGAAGAAAAATAAAATCGGCACTGAGGGCCAGAAGATCTGCCAGTCCTGCCATTCGCTGTAGGGGAACTCGCGGATGCGCTGGGAGCCGCTGTAAACCTGTAGCGCCGTGCGAGTAAAGGCCAGCCCAATCAGACAGGTTTGCACCAGCAAGAACAGGCCAAATAGCCCCACCCCCAGGCCTGCCCAAAACGACAGCCAAAACAGCGGCACTGCCAACACCAGTACTGCCAGGCTGAGGCGAAAGTCTGGGTTCAACAGATGGGCTGAGTAGGGTCTGATCACTCCTTGCTTCTCCTCCGAATCCCAGCCCCATTCTAGGCTGCCGCAGCACCCCCCTGCAGAAGGGATCCCGCTTTTGCCTGGGTTGGAGGTAAACTGAACAAGTTTTTTTGATGTATCCTGAGGAGAGCCCCTTAGGAAGGTGGCTACTCGGCAGCCTGCGTTTTCTCAACCCCAGTTTTCGGCTTTTCCCATGGCTCTCACCGAATCTGACCCCAAAGCTTTCCCCGGCGGCGGATCCCTGAGTTTTTTTGAGCGCTATCTCACCCTTTGGGTGGCTCTGTGTATTGTTGCCGGGATCCTGTTGGGTCGATGGTTTCCGGGCCTGGCAGAGGCGCTGGATGCCCTGAGCCTCTATCAGGTCTCCATTCCCATTGCCGTCTGCCTGTTTTTCATGATGTATCCCATCATGGTGAAAATTGATTTTGGCCAGGCAGCCCATGCCTTGCAATCGCCCAAACCGGTGCTGTTGACCCTGGGGGTGAACTGGCTGGTGAAGCCTTTTACCATGGTGGTGATTGCCCAGTTTTTCTTGGGGTGGCTGTTTGCCCCTTGGATAACCGGCACGGAAATGATCCGCAGTACAGAAGTGAGCCTAAGCAACTCCTACATTGCCGGGGCCATTTTGCTGGGCATTGCCCCCTGCACTGCGATGGTGCTGATGTGGGGCTATCTCAGCTATGGCAACCAAGGCCACACCCTGGTGATGGTGGCGGTGAACTCTTTAACCATGCTTTTCCTCTACGCGCCGCTGGGCCGCTGGCTGCTGGCCATGAGCGATTTAACGGTGCCCTGGCAAACCATTTTGCTATCCGTGGCCATCTACGTGGGCCTACCGCTAGTTGCAGGAGCAGCCTCTCGCTATTGGATTCTTAAAACCAAGGGCCGGGAATGGTTTGAGAAAGCTTTTTTGCGCTACCTCAACCCCATTGCCATCACCGCCTTGCTGGTGACGCTGGTGCTGCTTTTTGCTTTTAAAGGGGATCTCATTGTGGAGAATCCCTTCCACATTTTGTTGATTGCAGTGCCGCTTTTTGTGCAGACCAACCTTATTTTTGGCCTCACCTATGTGGCAGCCCAGAAACTGGGCTTGTGCTATGAGGATGCCGCTCCGGCGGCTTTAATCGGCGCCAGCAATCACTTCGAGGTGGCCATTGCAACGGCGGTGGTGTTGTTTGGCTTGAACTCCGGGGCCGCCCTGGCCACCGTCGTAGGGGTGTTGATCGAGGTGCCGGTGATGCTGATGCTGGTGGAAGTATGTAAACGCACCGCCTTTTATTTTCCCCGCCAGCCGGAGAAGGCCAGCTTGCCGGATCCCCGCTGTCTTAAAATCAGCCCTTGAGGGATCCCTGTAGCCCATGAACTTGCCCCCAGATCGCCAACGGGAACACCAGGCCAATGAGCGCACCTTTCTGGCCTGGCTGCGCACCTCTGTGGCTCTCATTGCCTTTGGCTTTGCCCTCGCCCGCTTCAGCTTATTTCTGCGGCAGATTGAAGCCGCCCACTCCCCTGAGCAGCCCGCCGCGGCGCACGGCCTCCTGAATGCCCAGAACTTGGGCCTCCTGTTGGTGATCTTTGGAATCCTGATGATCGGCCTTTCTGCTTGGCGCTACAACCAGGTGATGCGGCAAATCGAGGCGGGCGACTTTCGCCCCAGCCGTTTCCTCATCTGGATCATGGCTGCCGTTGTGGCCCTGTTTGGGCTGCTGAGCCTTCCCCTGCTGCTGCGCCGCCCCCGCCCTCAGGAACCTCCGCGGCTTAGCCTGCCGGAGTGAAGGGCCGCCAGGGGTTCCAGTTGCCGAGCCTGCTGCTTGAGGCGCTTGATTAACTGCTTGCACACCACCTCGCACAGCTCAAAACAGATGGGATCCGCAATTTGGTAGTAGACGCTCACGCCCCTGGGCTCGCGGCTGACGATCCCTGCCTGCGCCAGGATCTTGAGATGTTTGGAAACGTTGGCCTGGCCCATGCCGGTGGCCTCTAGGATTTGGGTAACGTTCTTGGGCCCCGAGCGCAACTGACACAGGATCTGCAGCCGGCTGGGCTCCGCCAAAACCTTGAAGTACTCCGCCACGCTGGTCAGCACTTCCGGCGTCAGGGTCAACTGGCACTCGTCTTTGCCACCTTTCACGAGCTTGTCCCAATCCATAGTCTGTCTTGAGGGAGGTGGTAGCTTGATTTTAACACTAAATAGTTATATAGTAGCTCTAGAGACCCGAATTCGGATCGCTTTCGGGTTTTGTCAACAGACAGGAGGGCAGCATGCTATTTCGCCAACTGTTCGACGCCGAGACGAGCACCTACACCTATTTAATCGCAGACCCAGACACCCGCGAGGCCGTACTGGTGGATCCGGTGTTGGAGCAGGTGGAGCGGGACTGGAAGTTAATTCAAGAGCTGGGTCTGACCTTGAAGTACTGCCTGGAGACCCACGTTCACGCCGACCACATCACCGGTACCGGCAAGCTGCGGGAGTTGAGCGGCTGCCAAGGGGTGGTGCCGGTTCAGGCCAAGGCACAATGTGCCGACCGCTTCATCGGCCATGGGGAAACGCTGCAGGTGGGATCCATTGTCATCGAGGCCATCGCCACCCTGGGCCACACCGACAGCCACATGACCTACCGCGTCAATGGGGATCGCGTTCTGACCGGCGATGCCCTGCTCATTCGCGGCTGCGGGCGCACCGATTTCCAAAGTGGGGATCCCGGCTTGATGTACGACCACGTAACGCAGCACCTGTTTACTCTGCCGGACGAGACGCTGGTTTATCCCGGCCATGACTACCGGGGACACACCGTCTCCACCATTGGCGAGGAGAAGCGCTGGAACCCCCGCTTCGTGGATCCGGAAACCGGTAAGCTGCGCTCGCGGGAGAGCTTTATTGCCCTGATGAACAGCCTCAACCTGCCGCAGCCCAAGAAGATCCAGGAAGCGGTGCCGGCCAACGAGCAGTGCGGCCAAGTGGCAGCCGCAGTTTAGTTGCTAGTGCTGGCTAGACTTCTCTCAGGCAGCCCGTCAGAAAGGGGAGGGTTGAGAGTGGATCCCAAACATCTCTATGAGAGGGATTTCTATGCTTGGACTCAGCAACAAGCCCAATTTCTGCGGGAGCGGGCCTGGGAGAAGCTGGATCTGCCCCATTTAATTGAGGAGATGGAATCATTGGGCAGGCAACAGCGGCAAGAGCTGCGTAACCGGCTGGGAGTTTTGGTGGGGCACCTTCTGAAGTGGGAGTATCAGCCGCAGGCCAGATCGGTAAGCTGGCTTCTTACTCTACAGGTGCAGCGGCAGGAAGTTCTGGATCTGCTGGAGGAAAACCCAAGCCTGAGGCCCTATTTGCCGGAGGCCATCTCCAAGTCTTACCTGAGGGCGCTCCAACTGGCTCTAGAAGAGACCAAGCTGCCTAGAAAGACTTTTCCCCAGACCTGCCCTTACTCTCCCGAGCAAATCCTGGATAGCCAGTTTTATCCTGGCGAGCCCAGCAGGTTGCTGGAGGAGGAAGATTAGAAATCCCTAAGTCTTACAACAACCCTAGAAGCAAGGAAGAAACCATGACCGTAGCCCAACAAAATCCTACAGCTCAGCAGGAACGGGATCCCCGTCTTAAGGAGATCGACGCCTTGACTTTAAAGCAGTGGCTGGATCAAGGGCGGGTACAGCTGATTGACGTACGGGAGCCGGCAGAATACCACGACGAGCGGATCCCGGGGGCGATCAA
Source organism: Synechococcus sp. H60.1 (assembly GCF_047462335.1). NCBI lineage: Bacteria > Bacillati > Cyanobacteriota > Cyanophyceae > Synechococcales > Synechococcaceae > Synechococcus > Synechococcus sp. H60.1. The sequence goes on along the minus strand of NZ_JANSJA010000291.1, from coordinate 14,123 downwards.
CATGCCTCTATCTACCTTTGACCCCGCCAAGGTGCCGATCTCGACACCAGAAAAGCCAGTGGTGCTGCAGTGCCGCATGGGCAGCCGCTCCATCCGCGCCAGCTGTCAGTTGCTTGAATACGGCTGGCCGGAAGCGATAAACCTAAAAGGCGGGATCGAAGCTTGGAAGGCCGCCAAGCTGCCCACCACCCGCACCCGCAACGCGCCCATCTCGCTAATGCGACAGGCGCAGATTACAGCGGGATCCCTGGTGCTTGTAGGAACCCTGCTGGGAGCCTTTGTCCATCCCGGCTGGCTGGTATTGAGCGGCTTTGTGGGGGCGGGGCTGGTGTTTGCCGGGATCACCAACACCTGTGGCCTGGCGCTGCTTTTGGCCCGCCTGCCCTGGAACCGGGGTCAGACGCTATGAGCGGGATCCCGTCCGCCTCTTCCCCAAAGCAGGGGGTTTGGGCGCGCTACCTGCCCTTGGCCAAGGATTCCCTGTGGTGGCTTCGCTACCGGCGAGAGGATCTGCCGGGGGATCTCATTGCTGGGGTGGTCTCGGCCATCCTGTTGGTGCCCCAGAGCATGGCCTACGCGCTGCTGGCCGGCCTGCCCCCCGAGACAGGCCTCTACGCCAGCATCCTGCCGGTGATCGCCTACGGCTTCCTGGGATCCAGCCGGGCTTTGTCGGTGGGGCCGGTGGCCATCATCGCCCTGCTGGTAGCCTCGGGTTTGGAGCCGCTGGCTGAGCCGGGCAGCCCGGAGTATGGCCAGTTGGCGCTGGGCTTAGCTCTGGAAGCGGGCCTGATCCAGCTAGGGGTAGGGCTGTTGCGTCTGGGGTTTTTGGCCAATTTCCTGAGCCACTCGGTTATAACGGCCTTTAGCAGTGCCGCAGCCCTAATCATTGCCCTTAGCCAGCTTCGCCATCTGCTGGGGGTGAAGCTGGCCAACACCGAGTCCTTCTGGCTGCTAGTGCAACGGCTGTGGCAGAGCTTGGATGGGGTCAACTGGGCCACCCTGGGGCTGGGGCTGTTGTCCATCGCCCTGTTGGTGTACGCCCAGCAGAAGCTGCCGGCGCAACTGCGCCGCTGGGGGATCCCGCCCCTCTGGGAGTTGCTGCTCACCAAGAGTGCTCCCCTGGCGGCCGTTTTCTTAACCACCCTGCTGGTTTGGGGGTTGAATCTCTCGGAGAGAGCGGGGGTGGCAGTGGTGGGATCCATTCCGGCTGGCCTGCCACCGCTGACGTTTCCCCAACTGAGCTGGCCAGAATGGGGATCCCTGCTGCCCACCGCCCTAACCCTCAGCTTGGTGGGCTTTACGGAAAGTTATGCCATGGCCCAGGCCCTGGCCAGCAAGCGGCGGCAGAAAGTGGATCCCAACCAGGATCTGGTGGCCCTGGGAGTGGCCAACGTGGCAGCAGCCGTCAGCGGTGGCTTTCCGGTCACGGGTGGGATCAGCCGCTCGGTGGTGAACGCTCAGGCGGGGGCCAACAGCGGTCTGGCCTCGGTCATCACGGGATCCCTGATAGCTCTGGCCATGATCTGGCTGATGCCCCTGTTTACTTTCCTGCCCCAGACCACTCTGGCTGCCGTTGTGCTGGTGGCGGTGCTGGGACTGGTGGATTTTCACCCCCTGCTGCAGAGCTGGCGCTACGACCGCGGCGATGCCCTCGTTTGGCTGCTCACCTTTGCCAGCGTGTTGGCAATTGGGGTGGAGCGGGGGATTGGTCTGGGAGTGCTGGCCTCCATCCTTCTCTTCCTCTGGCGGGCCAGCCGCCCCCACATTGCCATTGTTGGCCAGGTGCCGGGTACCGAGCACTACCGCAACGTGCTGCGCCATGAGGTGATTACCGATCCGCGCATCTTGGCGGTGCGAGTGGATGAGAGCCTGTTTTTTGCCAACGCCGCCTACCTGCAGGAGTACATCCTGCAAGAGGTAGCAGCGCGGCCGGAAGTGGAACAGGTGCTGCTGGTGGCCAGCGCCATTAACTTCATCGACGGCAGCGCTCTGGAGGCCCTGACCGAATTGGTGGAACGTCTGCACCAAATGGGGGTGGGCTTTGCCCTAGCCGAGGTAAAGGGGCCGGTGATGGATTGCCTCAAAAGGGTGGGGTTTGTGGAGAAAGTGGGCGCTGAGCGCTTTTTCTTGTCGACCCACCAGGCGATGCAGGCACTCAAATCCCAGGCGATGCCGGCAGCCGCTTCCGGATGAGCACCAGGGGGGTCTGCTCCGCTGCATTGCCCGCCGGGTTCTTGCGCAGCGCCTGCTCCACCAGCTCCCGCTCCACCCCTGGGCTGGCCGCCAGAAGAGTTACCTCTCCCAAGTCGTTGGCATCCACAATGGCCACCTCGTAGCCAGTCTGGGCGTGGAGCTCGGCCACCAGCTTAGCTGGATGCCGCGGCCCCAAGACGATGAACTGGTCGTAGGGGGGCAAGGTGCCGGTGACATCGTCGATGAGGTCGGCCTGCTCCCCCGCCAGGGCATAGAACACCCCTGGGATCCCCAACAACTTGGCCAGGGATCCGACAACAAAAGCCCCCAGCACCCGCCAGGCTCCTGAGCAGTCGATCAGCGTCTGCATCCCGTAGCAGCTTGAGAGACTGGTCTTGGAGGGGAAGAAGTAGCAGAGGGTGCGGGCTAGCCAGCCAGGCTGCACCTGCAGGGGATGGCGAAAGTGGCCCTGGACGATGGCCGCCGCGCTTTCCGAGATGGCCACGATATCACCGGGCTGGATGTGAGGGCCCACGTAGCGCTGCAGCACCTCGGCAAGGTCATCGCTGGGGGTAAGCAGAGGGGTGGGAATGGCAGCCCAACTCACTGGCCCCTGCTGCTGCCAGGCCAGCTCCGGCAAGGGATCCACTTCCTGCAAGGGCAGGATCAGGTGGCTAGTCTTAAGGGTGCGCCGCTGCCGCCCGTACTGGACGTAGTCCAGCTCCAGCCAGGCCGAGCGCAAATCTGCCAGCCCTTCCCCCCTCAGCTCGATCTCCACTTCCAAGCCGGTCTGGCTTTGGGGGGTGATGATGTAGGCCTGCCAGTAGTTGTCCTGGCGAGGGGGCAGATCCGCATGGCGGGAGCGCAGGCGGATCTGGGTTTGGATCCCTTCGATGGAGCCGGCACTGAGCAAATGCAGTCGCGGCTGCACCTGGGCCAAGGTAACCTCAAAGATGGGGTTGAGGTTGCGGGCCACGAACTCCGCCTGGATAAGCCAGTGATCGGGGCTGAGGCGGTTGAGGTGCCAGCTCTGGGGCTCCACCACCAGGCAGTCGGCGGGGCGGGTCTTCCGCCAGTACAGCACCGTCGCCAAACTCAAGAGCAGCCCGGCCACCACCTGAATCCAGCCTGAGGGATCCCCCAGCCAACGCCAGATCCCCCAGAGGCTCAAGACCACCCCAGCCAATACGCCGGCCACCACACCTCGGCTCACCGTCCGGATTGTTGCCATCGGGATCCCACTCCTTGCAATCGTTAAGCCCTGCTAAAGCCTGCCCCTTCCGTCCAGCCCGCCCTTTAGACTACAGGTACCGACCAAGCCCTAGTCATCCTACCGGGAAACCGACAGCAAGCGGTCGCAGAATCTCTACTCACACTTTCATCTCAAACATTTAGACTACAAATAGGTTGCATTCTAAGTTTTTCTACAGCATCCTGCGGAGGTCGCCCATGGCCCACAAACAGCAGTTCAAAAGCTTTGACGATATGATCCAGGGATCCAAAACTCCCATTCTGGTGGATTTCTACGCCACCTGGTGTGGTCCCTGTCAGGTCATGGCCCAGGTGTTGGAGCAGGTGAAGCCCCAAGTGGGGGACGCCATCTCCTTTGTTAAGGTCGACACCGAAAAGTACCCCAACATCGCTGCCCGCTGGGGGATCTACGCCGTGCCGACCCTGATCCTGTTTAAAGACGGAAAGCCGGTTGACCGCATTGAAGGGCTGCTACATCCCCGAGCTCTGCTCGAGCGGCTACGGGCCCAGGTCAACTTACCGGTGGCCTGAGCTTTGCAGGGGCTTGAGCCTGTGCCGCTTCTCCAAGTTCACCTGGCAGGAGAAGTGCCCTACCGCACCGCTTGGGCTTGGCAGCAGGCCCGGTTGGCCCGGATGATCCGCCATCCTGAGGTGCCGGATGGGCTTTTGTTGCTCACCCACCCGCCGGTCTACACCCTGGGGGCAGGGGCCGATCCCAAGTTTCTCAAAAGCCTGGCTGGACGGATAGGATCTCCGGATACTCAGCCAGAGTCCCCTGCTCCTGAGGGGCCGGAGGTTCTGCGGGTGGAGCGGGGCGGCGAGGTGACCTACCACGGGCCGGGCCAGTGGGTGGGCTATGCCCTACTGAACCTAAAGCGCCATAGGACTGTCTACGGCTCCCATGGCCAGCCGGATCTGCACCGCTACCTGCGCCACCTAGAAGAGGTGCTCATCCAGACCGTAGCCCACTTTGGCCTGCGGGGGGAGCGGCTCCCTGGCCTGACAGGGGTTTGGGTGCAAGGCCACAAGGTGGCGGCCATCGGCATCAAGGTCTCCCGCTGGGTTACCTACCACGGCTTTGCCCTCAACGTCTGTCCGGATCTGGCTGCCTTCGCGGCCATCGTGCCCTGCGGGATCCCCGATCGCCCGGTGGGATCCCTGGTGCAGTTTTGTCCGGGGGTAACAATGGCTGCCGTAGCCCCAGTGTTGGTGCAATCTTTTTGTCATGTCTTCGGGCTGCAGGCCCAGGCAGTTTCCCTGGCCGAGTGGTTGGGAGAGCCTCCTCAGTTTGTCTAAATCCGAGATGGCCCTAGATTCAATCCAAGGGCGACTACTCCACCCCCAACTGGCGCAACAGTTGCTGCAGGATGGCTTGGTCAGCAAAGTTGCCGCTTTGGGAAAAAAGAGCCAACGCCTGGCGAAAGTCAGCCATGGCAGCCTCTCGCTCCCCCAGTTGCAGGTGGGCCACGCCGCGGCTAAAGTAGGCCTCTGGGATCCCCGGATCCAACTGGATGGCCCGCTCCGCATCGGCTAGGGCTTTTTGGGGCTGGCGCAACTGGTTGTAAACGTAGCTGCGGTTAACGTAGGCCGGTGCATAGGTGGGATCCAACTCCACTGCCCGATCCAGATCCGCCAAAGCCGCCACCGGATCCCCGCGCAGCAACTTGAGGGATCCCTGCCAGTTAAACTCGGAAGCAGGGCTTCGGGTGGAGGTCTTCTCAGGAGGAGGGGGGGAGGTGGGCAAAGAGAGGGCGGGGGCAGGAGCCAGGAATGCCGCCAAGCAACCTATGAGAGCCACCCTTCCCCATCGCCGCTTCATCGTGCCCCGCTGAGGATCCCAACCCAGTCCAGTATAGACTGCCCGCAAGAGGGGCCATCCTTGCACTTGGCCAACTCGCCGAGAAGCCCCGCTTTGGACCCGGGATGAGAGGCGGATTAGCTAAAATAGCTTGGCTTATCCTATCGTACTGACGGAAAAGGCACCTTGATCGAGCGCTACACTCTGCCAGAAATGGGCCAGATTTGGTCCACCGCCCACAAGCTCCAGACCTGGCTACAAGTAGAGCTGGCCGTCTGTGAGGCGCAGGCGGAGCTGGGGCGGATCCCTCAAGAGGCTCTGCAGGAGATCAAAGCCAAAGCTGCCTTTGACCCGGCGCGGGTTTTGGCAATCGAGGCGGAAGTCAAGCACGATGTTATTGCCTTCTTGACCAACCTCAACGAGCATGTGGGCGAGGCGGGGCGCTACATCCACCTGGGCTTGACCAGCTCGGATGTGTTGGACACGGCCTTGGCCCTGCAGCTTGGAGCCTCGGTTGAGATCTTGCAAGCTCGGCTGGCCGACCTCATCGCTGCTTTGCGTGAGCAGGCCCGCCGACACCGCTACACTCTGATGATGGGCCGCACCCATGGCGTCCATGCCGAGCCTATTACCTTTGGCTTTAAGCTGGCCGGCTGGCTGGCCGAGTGCCTGCGCCATCAGGAGCGCCTGACACGCCTGCGGGAGGTGGTCGCCGTGGGCAAGATCTCCGGCGCCGTGGGTACCTACGCCAATGTGCCCCCCCAGGTGGAACAGTTGGCCTGCGCCCGCTTAGGCCTCAAACCGGATACTGTCTCAACGCAGGTGATCTCCCGCGATCGCCACGCCGAGTATGTGCAGACCTTGGCTTTGATTGGCTCTTCTCTGGAGCGCTTTGCCACCGAGATCCGCCACCTCCAGCGGACAGAGGTGCTGGAGGTTGAGGAGTACTTTGCCCCCGGCCAAAAGGGATCCTCCGCCATGCCCCACAAGCGCAACCCCATCAAAGCAGAACAACTGACGGGAATTGCCCGCCTCTTGCGGGGCTATGCTGTCTCGGCCCTGGAAAACATTCCCCTTTGGCATGAGCGGGATATTTCCCATAGCTCTGTAGAGCGGGTCATCCTGCCCGATGCCTCCATCCTCTGCCACTACCTACTGGTCAACATGGCAGATCTGGTGCGCCACCTGCAGGTTTACCCTGCCAACATGGAGCGCAACCTCACCCTCTACGGTGGTGTTGTCTTTAGCCAGCAGGTGCTTTTGGCTTTGGTGGAGAAGGGCTTGAGCCGTGAGGAAGCCTACCGCCTGGTGCAGGAAAACGCCCACCGCGCCTGGAACCAAGCCGGCGGAGATTTCCACGCCAATCTGCTGGCGGATCCCAGAGTAATGGCCCACCTGAGCGAGGCGGAGCTGCAGGCCTGCTTTGACCCACGGCGGCACCTCACCCACCTGGACGAGATCTTTGCCCGCTTGGGCATTTGAGGATCCCCTATGGCTTGGCAGCGGCAACATGTCTTGGGGCTGGCGGACTTTACCCGCGAAGAGTATCAAATTGTTTTGCAAACCGCCGCCAGCTTTCAGGAAGTGCTGACCCGGCGGCTGCCCAAGGTGCCCACCCTGCAGGGGAAGGTGGTGGTGACGCTGTTTTTCGAGCCTTCCACCCGCACCCGCAACAGCTTTGAGCTGGCGGCCAAGCGCCTGTCAGCGGATGTGCTCAACTTTTCCCCCGGCACCTCTTCGCTAAGCAAGGGGGAAACCATTTTGGATACGGTTCGCACCTTTTTGGCCATGGGATCCGACGTGCTCATCGTCCGCCACGCCCAGGCCGGAGTGCCGCAGCAGTTGGCCGCCGAGATCGACCGCCGCGGATCCCCAGCGGGGGTGCTAAATGCGGGGGACGGCCTGCACGAACATCCCACTCAAGGTTTGCTGGATCTATTTACCCTCTGTAGCCACCTGGATCCGCAGCGACCTCGCCTCGAGCTGCTGCAGGGGGTGAAGGTGGCCATTGTCGGCGACATCCTCCACTCGCGGGTAGCCCGCTCCAACATCTATGCTCTAGTGGCCGCTGGCGCAGACGTCCACTTGGCCGGCCCGCCCACCCTGTTGCCCAAAGACTTTGCCCAGTTTGTGCCCGGCCATACTCTGCCGGTGCACTGGCAGTTGGAGCCGGCCCTAGCAGGAGCCCGCTTCGTCATCGCCCTGCGCCTGCAACGGGAGCGGATGAGCGAATTCCTCATCCCCAGCCTGCAGGAATACCACCACCTTTTCGGCCTCACCCAGCAGCGGCTGCGCCTGTGCCACCCCGAGGTGAGGGTTCTCCACCCCGGCCCGGTCAACCGCGGCGTGGAACTGAGTTCTGAAGTGATGGAGGATCCCAGCCTCAACCTCATCGAGCGGCAAGTTGCCCACGGCGTTGCGGTGCGCATGGCTTTGCTGTACCTGATGGGCGGCGGGCGGATCCCGGCTTAGACCTCCCCCTTTCCCCTCTGGTCGGGGAACTTGAGGAGCTGCTTGACGTCTAGAGTGCTGAGGTTACTCTTCTAGCCAACTCAACGCTCTCCGCAAAAGCAAGAAAGAAGTTCTTGCGGGGGCTCTTCTGGACACATTGAACCCTACATAAGCCTATATAAGCTTGGCAAGATTTGGGGCAGCTTTCTGCTCTAGGTTCTGCGCAACTTATCTTCTGTTCAAACTTTTTTTCTGGCTGGCCAGCATCATCTTTTATTTGGATCGAGGTCACCTAGCCAAGTCTAAGACAAGCTAAAAGCCTTGCAAAATAAGCTTTTCACAGATCCTGAGCTCCAGGATCATTTTTTACTGCTATCTAAACCCAAGCAAATCACCAGGTAAAAAATCAAGATCTCATAGCAATCACCTCATTTAGAAAGACACCGACTTTTTCTTCTGGTTTAACCTAAACTTAACCTTAACATATTCTACTCTTAACCTTGAGGTTGTAGGGTTATAGGCGTCGATTAAAATCAGACATTTCTTTCTTATGCGATCTCTGCTCTCTGCTTCTGTTTCTTCTGTCGCGGCTTTGGCGGTGGGAGTCCTGGCGCTGGCCCCGGCCCAAGCCCAAACCGTGCAAATCTCTGGCGCAGGTGCTACCTTCGCTGCGCCGCTGCTGCAGCGCTGGTTTGATGCCTACAATCGCACCGTAGATCCCAATGTGCAAGTCAGCTACCAGTCTGTTGGGAGCGGTGCCGGTCTGGAGCAATACATCAACGGCACGGTGGACTTCGGTGCTTCCGAGGGCCCGATGACCGAAAAGTACAACGCCTCTCGCTACAAGAGCTTCAAAGAGAAATACGGCTACGAGCCCCTGCAACTGCCTCTGGCGGGGGGCGCCATTGAATTTGCCTACAACCTGCCCGGCATCGGCGACAAAGAGCTCGTGCTCAAGCGGGAAACCTACTGTGGCATTGTTACCGGCGAAATCACCCGCTGGGACGACATTCGCATCAAGGCCCAAAACCCCAACCTGGCAAGTCGGCTGCCCGCGCTGGACATCACCTGGGTGCACCGCTCCGACGGCTCTGGGACGACCTTCGTGTTCAGCAACCACCTCAACGCTGCTTGCCCCAACTGGAAGGGCGGCGTGGGAACCACGGTGGAGTGGCCGGTTGGCATCGGTGCCCAGGGCAACGAAGGGGTAGCCGCCACCATCAAGCAGGAGCCAGGGGCGATTGGCTATGTGAACCAGTCCTTTGCCAAGCTGGAGCAACTGACTACTGCTCGCATAGAAAACAAAGCGGGCAAGATTGTCGAGTTTTCTCCTGAGCGGGCTACTTCTGCCCTCAACGCTCCCCTGCCCGAAAATTTTGCCCTGCTGGTGCCGGATCCCGAAGGGCCTGACGACTACCCCATCGTTGGTTTGTTCTGGGTGATGCTCTACCGTGAATATCCTGACGAGCAAAAGCTGAAGAAGCTGGTGGAAGCCATCAAGTGGACGCAGGGGCCAGAGGGCCAAGCCATCACCAAAGAACTGGACTACATCCCCATGCCGGAGCCGGCCATCCAGCGGATCTTTGCCGAGCTGGATAAGATCAAGGTCAACCCCAACGCGAAGCGATGAGTTGCTGTCCTGTTGAAAGGTGTTAGTTGAGAGCCAGTGGTCAACAAGAGGCTGTGCTCTTCCTGTTGGCTACTGGCTTGCCGCTTTGCTCATTTTTGGCAAGCAAAAGATCTGTCGGCACTGACTTTTGACGTTGTCACCAGTCTGAGTCCAACAAGCTTTTGGTGTTCACTGTTGGCCAGGACACAGACAACTGTAACACCGATGAAATGTAGGGTGAGGGAGGTTTTGCCACAATCTGCCCACCAGTAGAATTGCCACAGCGGGGATCCTATGACTTCGGCAGCCAGAGACTACGACTTATCAACGGATGTTGCTATTGAAAAGAAAATGGATGTTTCCCGCGCCCTCGACGTGGGTTTTGTCCGCCTAACTTTGGTGCTGGCAGGGTTTGCCGGCATCATTCTCATTTGGGTGATCGTGCAGACCACTGAGGCAGCCCTGCCGGCCATGCGCCAGTTTGGCTTGGGCTTTCTGGTCACCAGCCGCTGGAACCCGGTGGAAAACATCTATGGGGTGTTGCCCCAGATCTACGGCAGTTTGATGACCTCTCTGGTGGCCCTGATTTTTGCCATTCCTCTGGGCATCGGCACCGCCATTTTCTTGACGGAAGATTTTGCCCCCAAGTGGATAACGGCGCCGATTGCCTTTGCCATTGAGCTGATCGTGGCCATTCCCAGTGTGGTGCTGGGGCTGTGGGGCATCTTTGTGCTCATCCCGGCGGTGCGGCCCATCTTCCGAGCCATCAATCAGACGCTGGGGTGGATTCCTCTCCTTGGGGGTCCTGCCCCCCGTGGCCCCAGTTTGCTGCTGGTGGCCATGGTGCTGGGGATCATGATTTCCCCCATCATCATTTCCATCACCCGCAGCACCCTTGAATCGCTGCCCCGGGGCCTCAAAGAGGGCGCTTTGGCGTTGGGAGCTACCCGCTGGGAGACGATCTTGACGGTGATGATCCCGGCGGGCCTGTCGGGCATTGTCAGCTCGATCATGCTGGCATTGGGACGGGCCTTGGGGGAGACCATGGTGGCAGCAATGATTTCCGGCAACGCCAACCGCATCAACATCTCCCTGCTGCAGCCAGGATCCACCATTACCGGCTTGATTGCTTCCCAGTTTGGCGAAGCAGGACGCCTGCAGGTGTCGGCCCTTATGTATGCCGGTGTGGTGTTGATGGTGCTGACCCTGTTGGTTAACGTCATGGCCGAGATCATCATCCGCAAGTTTCAAAACTTGGAGCAGTAACCGAGGAGCCTCGTCATCATGTCCCAGTCAGCCCAGCTTGTTCCTGAGGAGATCGACATTAGCCGTGCCGCTGTTGCCCCCCTGCGGAGATACACGAGCATTGCCTTGACGCTGCTGAGCGGACTGTTTGTGGCCGCCATCATAGCTGCCCTATCTTGGGTGCTGTGGGACATCGGTAAGGAGGGCATCCAGAGGATAAGCTGGGACGTCCTCACCGAGACTCGCTACCCGGCTCCAGGGTTAGCAGAGGGGGGGTTTGGCCACGCTATCGTCGGCAGCGTATTGGTTCTGGCCACGGGGGCGGCTTTGAGCTTTCCCTTCGGGATCCTAGCGGCCGTTTACCTGTCGGAGTTTGGCCGCGGCAGCCGCTTGGCCTACTTGGTCAAGTTCTCCTGTAACGTGCTCACGGGCGTGCCGGCCATTCTCTGCGGCCTGTTTGCCTACGCTTTGGTGGTGCGGGGATCCGGCTTCTCGGCTTTTTCGGGGGGAGTTGCCCTGGGCGTGTTGATGCTGCCCATTGTCATCCGCTCCACGGAAGAGGCGCTGCTTTTGGTGTCGCCGGATATGCGTTTGGCTTCGGTTGGCCTGGGGGCCACTCGCTTTCAGACCACAATGCGCATCGTCCTGCCGGCAGCAGCTCCGGCCATTGTAACGGGCTTGATCTTGGCCTTGGCGCGGGCTGCCGGCGAGGCAGCACCTCTACTTTTTACTTCCTTCAACAACAATTTCTGGTCAACCAACCTGTTTGGACCGGTGGCTACCCTGCCGGTGATGGTTTACTTCTTCTCAATTATTCCCTTCAAGGTGCAGCAGGAGCTGGCATGGGCAGGAGCCCTGGTGCTGCTGGCCATTGTTTTGGCAGCCAGCTTGCTGGCCCGCTTCCTGGTCTACAAAGCCAGAAGATAGTTTAAGCCTTGTCGGACAGCGGCCAGGTGTGAATTAGCCTCTTGACGAACTTTCTGCGAGTGGGATCATGAAAACTCAATCTGCTAACTCAACCACCTACGTCTTCCGAACGGAAAACCTGAGCGTCTACTATGGCTCGAACCTGGCGGTGAAAAACGTCACCATGGATATTCCTGCCCGGCAAATTACGGCTTTTATCGGGCCTTCTGGCTGTGGCAAAAGTACCATCCTGCGCTGCTTTAACCGCACCAACGACCTGATCCCGGGGGCGCGTGTTGAGGGCAAGCTTACCTACCGCGGCAAAGACCTCTATGCCGAGAATGTGGATCCGGTGGCGGTGCGGCGGCGCATTGGCATGGTGTTCCAGAAGCCCAACCCTTTTCCCAAGAGCATCTACGACAACGTTGCCTACGGCCCGCGGGTGCTGAGGATGAAGGTGGACTTGGACGAGGTGGTGGAAACTTCGCTCAAGCGGGCCGCCCTTTGGGACGAGGTCAAGGATAGGCTGAGAGAAAACGCTCAGTCGCTATCGGGCGGGCAACAGCAGCGCCTCTGCATCGCCCGTGCCCTGGCGGTACAGCCGGATGTCATCCTCATGGACGAGCCCTGCTCGGCGTTGGATCCCATCTCCACCCGCCGCATCGAGGAGCTGATGAAGGAGCTGGAGCAGGATTATACCATCATTATCGTCACCCACAACATGCAGCAGGCCAGCCGCGTCTCGGACATGACGGCTTTCTTCAGCGTGGAGCTGGTGGGATCCAACCGCGTGGGCGAACTGGTGGAGTTCGACCGAACGGAGGTGATCTTCAACAGCCCTGCCAAAGAGGCGACCAAAGACTACGTAGAGGGCCGCTTCGGCTGATGCTCGGGACGGGCCGGGATCCCCTGGAGAGGCGTTTTCTGTCTCTGGTGAGCCTTTCTGCCGGCCCTTTGCACAGACAATGGAGTCTAAGTAGCCTGCTATCCAATTGGGGATCCCTATGACCGTTGCTGCTTCTGGAAAATTGCAGGCCTTGCTTTCTGAGCTGGCCGACCTTGAAACCATCACCGATCCGGCGCAAGTTGCCAAGTTGTCGCTGGACTTTTACCACTACAGCCCTGTGCTCAGCCGCCAGTTGAGCAACAAGCGCGGGGAGGTGGTGGTGCGCCCTGCCGATGAAGCAGAAGTGATGCGGGTGGCGGCGGCCTGTGCCAAGTGGAGAGTACCCCTGACCGTGCGCGGCGCCGGTACCGGTAACTATGGCCAGTGCATCCCCCTAGCTGGCGGTGTGATCCTGGACATAAGCAAGCTCAACCAGGTAATCTGGGCCAAGCCGGGCTTGGCGCGGGTACAGGCGGGGGCCAAGCTGATGGCCATCGACAAACACACCCGCGAGCTGGGCTGGGAGATCCGTATGGCCCCTTCCACCTACCGCACCGCCACTATTGGGGGGTTCATTGCCGGCGGTAGCGGCGGCATCGGCTCTGTGACCTACGGCCAACTGCTGGATCGGGGCAACATCTTAGGGCTGCGGGTGATTACAGTCGAAGAGGAGCCGCGATCCCTGGAGCTGCGGGGAGACGACGTGTTCAAAGTCAGCCATGCCTGGGGCCTCAACGGGATCATCACCGAGGTGGAGATTCCCTTGGCGCCGGCCTATCCTTGGGCGGAGCTGGTGGTGGCCTTCCCGCCGGAGGGGGGGTTTATGCCCTGCGCCCACTTTGGCCAGGCTCTGGCCGAGGCAGATGGGATCCTGAAGAAACTCATCAGCCTGCACGCCTGGCCGATCCCTCGCTACTTCGTCCCCTTGCAGGACTACTTGCCCCAGGGATCCGCCGTGGCCCTCTTGATGGTGGCCGAGTACAGCCTAGAGCCGTTGCTGGAGCTCATTCGGGAGCATGGCGGCCAGGTGGTCTACAACAAAACGGCTCAGGAGGCCAGCAAGGGGATCTCGCTGGGGGAATTCTCTTGGAACCACACCACCCTGCACTGCCGCAGCGTGGATCCCAATTTGACCTATCTACAATCGATTTTTCCGCCCGATCGGGAGCTGAAGGTGGTGCAGCACCTGTACGAGCACTTTGGCGACGAAGTGCTGATGCACCTGGAGTGGATTCGCATCCGGGGGCAGGCTACCCCGGTCGGCCTGCAAATTGTGCGCTTTACAACGGAAGAACGCCTCAACGAGATCATGCGCTATCACGAGGCGCAGGGAGTCTTCATCGCCAATCCCCACACTTTCATCATCGAAGAGGGGGGTCGCAAAGTGATGGATCCGCGCCAGCTCCGTTTTAAGGAAGAAGTGGATCCCTATGGATTGCTTAACCCCGGCAAGATGCGCAGTTGGCAAGGGCGGGCTTCTGCTTGAAAGTGCTGAGAGGGCTTTATCCTCTAATATCCAGCGATCTCTGAGTTGCCTCTGCCAAAAGGAGAGGGGCTTGACAGTCAATCTTCTGCCAAGGCCAGCTCCAAAGCATAGGGACAAGTCTCCGGAAAGGCCGAGATATCCCCTCAAGCTGGGGCTATCTTCGAGGGCCAATTCAAGCTGAGTTCGCGCATCTGTGATGGCATCCAGCCAGCTCTCTGAGCGACGCTGAGGTTGATATTGCCACATGAACTACCCCACCGCGTAGGCGGGTGGGGTTTCCTCACCCGCTTGACAGCAG
>NZ_JANSJA010000290.1:0-3065 GCF_047462335.1 Synechococcus sp. H60.1 | reverse complement strand
ATGGTTTTCCTCTGATTGCCGTAAGGCGCTGAGCACCTTGCCAAGTGGCTATCGGAGCCTTGCAAAGCAAGGATTCTGAGGTGCGGCATGATTTTCCTTTGATTGCCGTAAGGCGTTGAGCACTTTTGGAGCAGGGGCGGCTCAGGGCGGAGCAGCAGGTGGATGATTTTCCTTTGATTGCCGTAAGGCGTTGAGCACCTCTTGAAGCTCCAGTCTTTGAAGTCGAGTGCCAATATGATTTTCCTTTGATTGCCGTAAGGCGTTGAGCACTCAGCTTCGGCGAGGTGTGGCCATGACCGTGCTTCGAATGATTTTCCTTTGATTGCCGTAAGGCGTTGAGCACGTGGTGAGGGATGGACGGCACGTCCCGACTGGCTGCATGATTTTCCTTTGATTGCCGTAAGGCGTTGAGCACGTGGTAGCCACCGCCCAGCATTCTCGCCAGTCCAAGCCATGATTTTCCTTTGATTGCCGTAAGGCGTTGAGCACGAAAGGGTGGTGCAGAATGCTGTTGCAGAAGCTCGACATGATTTTCCTTTGATTGCCGTAAGGCGTTGAGCACCCACCAGTTGCGTCACCACCTTCTCGCCTAGCACTTCCGATGATTTTCCTTTGATTGCCGTAAGGCGTTGAGCACCCACTGTCAGCGATGTCCTGGCAGCCTGGGCACTCATGATTTTCCTTTGATTGCCGTAAGGCGTTGAGCACTTCCTCCTGTTTCTCTTTTCTACAAGGCGTCAGGACATGATTTTCCTTTGATTGCCGTAAGGCGTTGAGCACTTTTGGGAGCCCTGGTGTAAGGATCTCAAGTTCCCATGATTTTCCTTTGATTGCCGTAAGGCGTTGAGCACGAACATGGCAGGCGCTTGGTCGAGCGTCGTGGCTCCATGATTTTCCTTTGATTGCCGTAAGGCGTTGAGCACTTTTGGGAGCCCTGGTGTAAGGATCTCAAGTTCCCATGATTTTCCTTTGATTGCCGTAAGGCGTTGAGCACTGTATTAGCGGGATTTGGTTGAGGCACTGGTATGCCATGATTTTCCTTTGATTGCCGTAAGGCGTTGAGCACCTCAGCAGGAGACGGATCCAGACGATACGCCTGTAGGATGATTTTCCTTTGATTGCCGTAAGGCGTTGAGCACAGAAGAAGTCCGACAGAAGCCCTCTGTCAAGTAGCCTCTCATGATTTTCCTTTGATTGCCGTAAGGCGTTGAGCACCTCTTCCGAATACCCACTGGAGGCAACTTGGCCGGCTATGATTTTCCTTTGATTGCCGTAAGGCGTTGAGCACAACCGTGATGTCGCCCTGTTCCTGGAGGTGGTAGAAGATGATTTTCCTTTGATTGCCGTAAGGCGTTGAGCACTCGTCTCCCCCTCCATGGGGTGTCTCTGCTATCCTATGATTTTCCTTTGATTGCCGTAAGGCGTTGAGCACATAGTCACCGCCAATCTTTTGTCGAGGGGCTATGCATGATTTTCCTTTGATTGCCGTAAGGCGTTGAGCACGTAACACGGGGCCCAACCGGCAAGCCGACGGGAACGGATGATTTTCCTTTGATTGCCGTAAGGCGTTGAGCACTCTGCACATGCTTCAACTACCTCCAGGAACAGGGCAAATGATTTTCCTTTGATTGCCGTAAGGCGTTGAGCACTAGACCTGTTTCTGAGGGTGGTGGAAGAATGAACCAATGATTTTCCTTTGATTGCCGTAAGGCGTTGAGCACAGTTTGAGGGGTAGGGTGTCCACACTGCCAGGCGGATGATTTTCCTTTGATTGCCGTAAGGCGTTGAGCACAGACTCTCTGTCTCATTTCCGGGTCCAGCGTGATACATGATTTTCCTTTGATTGCCGTAAGGCGTTGAGCACGCAAATCCCAGCCGCCTCCCAACTCGCGGTCTAGTTATGATTTTCCTTTGATTGCCGTAAGGCGTTGAGCACAGAGCAGGCCCCTGCCCACCCGCGCACTGCAGTTTGGCGATGATTTTCCTTTGATTGCCGTAAGGCGTTGAGCACAGACTCTCTGTCTCATTTCCGGGTCCAGCGTGATACATGATTTTCCTTTGATTGCCGTAAGGCGTTGAGCACGCAAATCCCAGCCGCCTCCCAACTCGCGGTCTAGTTATGATTTTCCTTTGATTGCCGTAAGGCGTTGAGCACGGGACGGATAACCCAGGGCTCACTGATAGACCACTCCAATGATTTTCCTTTGATTGCCGTAAGGCGTTGAGCACGGGACGGATAACCCAGGGCTCACTGATAGACCACTCCAATGATTTTCCTTTGATTGCCGTAAGGCGTTGAGCACCTCGCCTACCTCGGAGCCCACACATTTCCCAGGGGGATGATTTTCCTTTGATTGCCGTAAGGCGTTGAGCACAAGAAATCCCCATCCTGTCCAGAGCCCTGGCGAAGGTATGATTTTCCTTTGATTGCCGTAAGGCGTTGAGCACTCCTCAACCTCGTTCTCCCCTGGCCCTTTCCTCACATGATTTTCCTTTGATTGCCGTAAGGCGTTGAGCACTCTAAACGCCCAGGGTGCTGCACCCAGTAGCGATAAGGATGATTTTCCTTTGATTGCCGTAAGGCGTTGAGCACATAACTAAAGTCGGCCTTCTCCAGGGTGTTCCACGCGATGATTTTCCTTTGATTGCCGTAAGGCGTTGAGCACATCAAGCCTGCTGGGGGAGCACCGGTCATAGTGTATGATTTTCCTTTGATTGCCGTAAGGCGTTGAGCACTGAGGCCCACACTTCCAAGGCCGTTCGGGAAGCGAACATGATTTTCCTTTGATTGCCGTAAGGCGTTGAGCACCTCCAAGAGCCGGAAGCGGGTTGGTCAGCAAGAGTGGACATGATTTTCCTTTGATTGCCGTAAGGCGTTGAGCACTTCCCACCCCTACCGGAGGAGGTGGGCGCCAATCGCCATGATTTTCCTTTGATTGCCGTAAGGCGTTGAGCACGTGGGCAAACGCTGGGATGGCTACGCGGTCGCTCATGATTTTCCTTTGATTGCCGTAAGGCGTTGAGCACACGCGTCCATAGCCCTCCGCAACTGGCTAGTGGAGGAT
>NZ_JANSJA010000289.1:0-3109 GCF_047462335.1 Synechococcus sp. H60.1 | reverse complement strand
CATACTGGCCTTGCGTTGCAGAGCCGCCCTCAACCGGGAGTAGTGGTCTCTGACCCGGTTCAACCGCTGTCCATTCCAGTGATCCCCCTCAGAGGTGTGGGCAATATCTCTCCTACCCAAATCCATGCCCATTGCCTTGACAGCGTGCTCCGGCTCTGGTGCCTCAGACTCCACGCCAATCTGGATGTAGTAGGAACCGTCTTGGCGTTTGACCAACGTGGCTGCTTTGGGATGAGAACCCGCCAGCCTGCCGCGCTGGTAGGAGCCAACATCCAGCTCAAAGCGTTCGCGTCCGGCCCCCCATCCCCCCGCAGGCGGGGGGACAAGAGGGGGGCTTGTGGTCAGCGACACCGTCCAGTCCTTCTCGCGGAAAGAGAAGATGCGGGCATCGTAGGTAACAAAGCCAGACTTGAACGCTTTGACTGGACGGTTTTTCTGTTGGGCACTCTTACGTGCAGCGGCTAGCCTTCTGCATACCTGTTGTGCCACTCGCGCTAGCGGGACGGAGTCCTTATTGCTGGATAGCCCAAAGTGGGTACGAATTGCGCGGTAGCAGAGAGATTGGAGCTTGACGGCGTTGACCACCTTCTCTGGCGTGTTTTGGTTGACCCAGTAAGGCCTCCGGCCCGCTGGCGCGAGGAGTGCTTGTGCAAAAGCGGACAAGGTTGCCTCTAGCTTCACAGCTTGCGAAGCAGATACCTTGAGCTTGCAAGAGATAGTCAGGACTTGGGCCATGTCACAGTTATTCGTCGTCCGCATTCCTCCCGACCCTGACCGGCCCCCCTCCCCCCGTATACGGGGGTACAGGGCGGGGCTCCTGCGGTTTCTAGCTGAAAGGCGCCAGCTCCCCTGAAATTACGCAAAATCTTAACACAGCTTTAGGGGTTGGCCCCCCATCCCAAGGAGAAGCCTGTGAAGAGGGTGTGAAGGGCTTGGCTATCATAGCTGTAGACGGCCAGAGGCGGGATGACCTGTGCAAATTCGCTTTGCTGTGATCAGCGATCCCCACATCACTGTTCCTTCCACCCTTTGGGATCATCCCAACCGGTTTCATTTGGTGGAGGTGAGCATCCCGGCTCTGGAGCAGGTTTTGCAACACCTGGTGCAGTTGCCCTTGGATTTTTTGCTGCTGCCGGGGGATCTGACCCAGCATGGAGAGCCAGAAAACCACGCCTGGTTGGCGGAGCGTCTGGCCCGTTTACCTTTCCCAGCTTTTGTGGTGCCCGGCAATCACGATGTGCCCCAGCTTGAGGCATTGCCAGAGTTTCCCCGCTACTACCAAGCTTTTGGCTATGAGGACGGGCGGTCTTTGGATTACAGCCGCCTGTTGCAGCCAGGGATCCGTTTGATCGGCCTCAATTCCAACCACTTTGATGCTCAGGGCCAGTTGGTGGGGTGTCTAACTTCGGAACAACTGACCTGGCTGGAAAAGGAATTGGCAGCAGCCGAAGAGGAGCTGGTGCTGCTGATGGTGCACCACAACGTGGTCGAGCATCTGCGCGGGCAGTCCCTCCACCCCTGGGGCCGTCGCTACATGCTGGAGAATGCCTCTCAATTGCGGCGGCTGCTACAAGCTTACGGGGTGCAACTGGTGTTCACCGGACATTTGCACATTCAGCACATCGCCCGGCGAGGGGGGGTTTACGACATTACCACCGGCTCTTTGGTCAGTTTTCCCCATCCCTACCGCCTTGTCGAGATCCGACTGGATCGCGAGACCGGGATCCACGTCCACATCCAAAGCTACCGGGTGGGATCCCTGCCCGATTGGCCCGATTTGCAGGCGTTCTCGCGGGAGTGGATGGGTCAGCGCAGCGAACCGGTGGTGGTTAAGTTTTTAACCTCTGCGCCGCTGCATTTGCCCCTGGAGCAGGCCCAAGCCTTGGCCCCACAATTGCGCCACTTTTGGGCAGGGGTAGCTGCCGGGGATCCAGACCTCGCTTTTCCAGACTTCCCACAGCCGGTAGGTCGATTCCTGGAGCGATTTAGCCGTTGTTTTCGCTGCCCACCCGATAATCAGGCGCAGCTCCATTTGCTGCCTCGGGGTTTTTCTATTTCTTAGGAACCAGGGCAAAGAATGGCCTTTGCAGGATTTGGCAGTTGGCGAAGCGATACCGTTTGTTCTTTCGGAAACATTCCTAGGGTTGGGATCCCCCAATGTGGGAGTAGGGCTCTAGGTGGATGGTGACCCGCACCGGCCCGTAGCGCTCCTGCAGCAGTTGCTCCACCGCTTCGGTGATGCGGTGGGCCGACTCCACGTCCAGCGGCTCCACCACCATGTGCATTTCGATAAAGATCATCTGCCCTGGGATGCCGCGGGAGGCAATGTCGTGGCAGTCGAGGATGCCGGGCAGGCTGAGAACCAGCTCCCGCAAGGTCTTAGGCGGAATGGCTACCCGGTCGGTGAGGAAAGGGATATTCTCTTGTAACACTTCCCAGCCGCTCCAAAACACCAGCAGCCCCACCGGCACCGCCAGCACCTGATCCAGCCAGGGGATCCCCCAGTAGTGGATCCCGGCCAGTCCCAGCAGCACCGTCAGGGTTACCCAAACATCGCTGAGGGTATGGCGGGCATCGGCCAAGAGCAGCGAGCTGGACAAAGCCTTGCCCCAGGAACGTTCATAGAAGGACACGAAGAGGTTGATCCCCAGTACCCCCACCATTAGGGCTAGGGTCAGTCCATCGACCTGCAGCGGCGGCTGGGGCTTAAAAAACCGTCCCACTGCTGCGCTGAGGATCTCAAAGCTGGCCATCCCCAGAAAAGCGGCGATCCCCAGCGCTCCAATGGCCTCAAACTTGCTGTGGCCGTAGGGGTGCTCCTCATCCGGCTCTGGCGAGGAAAAGCGGGCCGCCAGCAAGGCAAGAATGTTACTCCCACTGTCGGTAAAGCTGTGCAGGGCATCGGCCACCAAGCTCAGGGATCCCGTCGCTAGGCCCAGCCCCAGCTTGACCAAAAACACCAAAAGATTGAGCCCCAGGGTAACATAGAGCACCCTCTGTACCTGGTGCTGACGGCGAGCGGCTATGGCAGCAGAATCGGGGAAACTCACCGCTCAAAGGCTCAGAAGAAAACCGGTTCTGCTTTATTTTGCCACCGGCTTGGGTTCAA
>NZ_JANSJA010000288.1:0-509 GCF_047462335.1 Synechococcus sp. H60.1 | reverse complement strand
TGCCAGAGCCAAAACCGAGGGCCCCCAAACCGTCTCTGTTGCTGCCTGGGGATCCCAACTCTTGCCTAGGCCAGGATGGCGGCCGCTCCCGCGAGAGCTTCCTCCCGCAGCAGGGCAGCTTTGTCAGTGCGCTCCCAGGGCAGATCCAGATGGGTTTGCCCGAAGTGCCCATAGACCGCCACGTTTTGATAGAAACGCCCTCCCCTTTGGCGGGGCAACTCTCGCAGTTGGAACTGCGCCAGGATGGCCGCCGGCCTCAGGTCGAAGTGGCGCTGCACCAGCCGCAGCAGAGCTTCATCGGGGATACGGCCGGTGCCAAAAGTTTCCACCAGAATGTTGATGGGACGAGCTACCCCAATCGCGTAGCTGACCTGCACCTCGCATTTTTGCGCCAGGCCAGCGGCCACAATGTTCTTGGCCACATAGCGGGCGGCATAGGCGGCGCTGCGATCCACCTTGGTGGGATCCTTGCCGGAGAAGGCCCCGCCCCCATGACGGGAATAGCCGCC
>NZ_JANSJA010000287.1:0-24210 GCF_047462335.1 Synechococcus sp. H60.1 | reverse complement strand
TTTCGGTGATAGAATCACAGCACGCTAGGAGTGTCTGGGGGTTTTGCCCCAGGCTGAGATTACATCCTCAGAACCTGATCTGGGTCATACCAGCGTAGGAAAGCGAGCACTGGAGTTGACAACATGCGCAGCGAATGGGTTGCCCGTCGGCGTGGGCAAGCAAATGTAACGCAAATGCACTTTGCCCGGCAGGGCGTGATTACAGAAGAGATGGACTACGTGGCTCGGCGGGAAAACCTGCCACCGGAGCTGATCCGCTCAGAGGTGGCGCGGGGCCGCATGATCATCCCTGCCAATATTCATCACACCAACCTAGAGCCGATGTGCATCGGGATCGCCTCCCGCTGCAAAGTCAATGCCAACATCGGCGCTTCCCCCACTTCCTCTGGATTGGCCGAGGAGCTAGAAAAGCTGAAATTGGCCATCAAATACGGCGCCGATACCGTTATGGATCTGTCCACCGGCGGCGGCGACTTGGACGAAATTCGCACGGCCATTATCCAAGCTTCTCCGGTGCCCATTGGCACGGTGCCGATCTACCAGGCCCTGGAAAGTGTGCATGGCAATGTCGAAAAACTCTCGGCAGAGGATATCTTGCATATCATCGAAAAGCAGGCCCAGCAGGGGGTGGACTACATGACCATCCATGCCGGGATCCTGATCCAACACTTGCCGTTGGTGCGCAACCGTCTAACCGGAATTGTCTCTCGCGGAGGCGGGATCCTGGCCCGTTGGATGTTGGCCCACCACAAGCAAAATCCGCTCTACACCCACTTCCGCGACATCATTGAGATCTTCAAAAAATACGATGTTTCTTTTAGCCTGGGCGATGCTTTGCGACCCGGATGTCTGCACGATGCTTCTGACGAGGCCCAGATGGCGGAGTTGAAAACCCTGGGACAGTTGACCCGCCTGGCCTGGGAACACGATGTGCAGGTGATGGTGGAAGGGCCTGGGCACGTGCCGATGGATCAAATTGAGTTTAACGTGCGCAAGCAAATGGAGGAGTGCGACGAGGCTCCTTTCTACGTTTTGGGGCCGCTGGTAACCGATATTGCCGCCGGCTATGACCACATCAGCTCTGCCATTGGGGCGGCCTTGGCCGGCTGGTACGGGGCAGCGATGCTCTGCTACGTAACCCCCAAAGAACACCTGGGCTTGCCCAATGCCGAGGATGTGCGCAACGGCCTCATTGCCTACAAAATTGCCGCCCACGCTGCCGATATTGCCCGCCACCGTCCTGGGGCCAGGGATCGCGATGACGAAATGTCCAGAGCCCGCTACAACTTCGACTGGAACCGACAATTTGAGTTGTCTTTAGATCCAGAGCGGGCGCGCGAATATCACGACGAAACCTTGCCGGCAGATATCTACAAAACGGCGGAGTTTTGCTCGATGTGCGGGCCGAAGTTCTGCCCCATGCAAACCAAAATGGATGCAGAAGCTTTGAGCGAGCTAGAACGATTCCTGGCCACCCAGCCAACAGCCTAAGCGTTGGCCTGGCCTTGGCTTGACATGAGGTTGAAATTGATTGGATCCCATCTCTGCTCGCTGGGGAGTGGAGAGGGGATCCTCCCCCAAGCTATGCTGGATTACAGGAGAACCCTTGCAGTTGGCTCCATTGAGCAGAGAGAGAACCATGGCACTTAGGCAACTCGGGCATGTCGCCATCCGGGTAGAAGACATCCCCAAGGCAGTGGAGTTCTACCAAAAGCTGGGCATGGTCAACGTCTGGCAGGATCCCGACTGGGCCTACATGAAAGCCGGAGACGATGGGCTGGCGCTGTTGGGGCCGGGCTACCGGGCAGCAGGGCCGCACTTTGGCTTTGTCTTCAGCACCATGGAGGAGCTGGAGGAGCAGCATCGCCGCCTGCAAGCCCAAGGGATCCCGGTAGGGGCCATTCACAGCCATCGGGATGGCACTGCCTCTTTCTATGGCAAGGATCCCGATGGCAACCTGTTTGAGTTTTTGTACGAGCCGCCAGGCACTTTTGACCAAGCTAAGGCTAAGCCAGCCGAGGCAACTGCTTGAGGTCTAACCAGAAAAAGGCGGCGCAAGCTCTGAACTGCCATCGCACACAAACAAGCTAGGGGCTGTGGGGGTCCTCCCGTAGCCCTAAGCAATTTTGTTGACCAGCCCATCTGCCCAATCGAGAAGACGGTTCACTTCTTCCAAGGTTCTGGCTTCTGAGTACAGCCGCAGCAGGGGCTCGGTGCCGCTGCCGCGGATCATGACCCAACTGCCGTCGGCAAGGGTAAACTTGTGGCCGTCTTTGTCAAAATGCTTGATGACCTTCTGCCCCAGGATCTCAAGGGGGGGATCCATCCGTAGCCGTTGGAATAGCTGGGTTTGTTGGTTTTGATCCCCTAGGTGCAGGTCGCGGCGCTGATAGACGGAGATGAATCCTTCCCGTTCCTGCAAAGCTCGGTAAAGGTCGCCCAGATCTTGCCCGGTTTCGGCGACGGCCTCGATCAAGTACAGAGCAGAGAGAAGAGCATCCCGTTCGGGGATGTGGCCCAGATAGCCGATGCCGCCCGATTCTTCTCCCCCCAGCAACACCTGGGTGGTCATCATGCGCTCGGCAATGTATTTAAAGCCCACGGGCATTTCCGTAACCGGCAAGCCATAGCGCTCGGCCACCTTCACGAATAGCTCCGATCCACTGATGGTTTTGACGATTTCGCCCCGCAGGCCGCGTCGCCCCGCCAAGTGGTCGATCAGGATGGGAATGAGGATCTGCGGGCTGAGAAAGCGGCCTTGCCCGTCGAGGGCGGCAATGCGGTCGGCGTCGCCATCAAAGACCAGACCCACTTTTAACGGGGCGGGATCCGCCGCGATGATCTGGGCAGAGGTCTGTAGGTTTTGCGGCAGCGGCTCCGGTGAGAAGCCGCCAAATAGGGGATCCCGACGCGCCTGCAATTCAATCACCTTCTCTCCCAAGAGGCGCCTGAGGCCCCCAGCCCCAGAGCCAAACATGACATCCACCCAGATCTTGGCCGGGGATCCTTTGAGCTTTTCCAGATCCACAAAGCGACTGAGCTGAGCCAGATAGCCGGGCCAGGGATCCCAGATTTCGATGGGGGCTGGGTTGGATCCGAGAGGTTGCAGGTTGTGCAGCTCCTGCTCGATGGCAGCAGTGACCTCCGGGGGCACAGAGCCGCCAAACCCCCCCTTGACCTTGAGGCCGGAATAGTGGGGCGGGTTGTGGCTGGCGGTGATCACCAAGGCGCCATGGCAGCCGCGCTCTTTGGCTGCCCAGCTAAAGGCCGGTGTCGGGGCCACACAGGCAGAGAGATAAACCGGGATCCCCAAGCGGGCCACCACCTCGGCAGCGTGGGCAGCAAATTTTTCTGAGAGAAAGCGGTTGTCGTAGCCAATCAGGATCCCGGCGCCGGGATAGGTGCGGGCCAACACCTGGGCGCTGGCCTGGGCGGCAATGCCCAAGTTCTGAAAGGTAAAGCCATCGGCAATCACAGCTCGCCAGCCGTCGGTGCCAAAGCGAATGGAGTTCTCAACCATGGTTACACCCAAATCCACCCCGACTACACTTAGCACGGCGGAGCCGCCACCACACCCCCCATTTCAAAAACAGCAGCGGCTGGGTGAGCTCGCAAAAGCTGCGGAAACAGCTACAGTAACCTGGAAAGCGTTCCGCTCCTAATGAGCCATGACTCAGCAACTCACTCTCGACGGACTGGGATTGGGATCGGATGGGGGATCCCGTTCAGGGCGGGTGATCGTTACCGATTTGCAGGGGGAGATGCAACGCTCCTACCTGGAATACGCCATGAGCGTGATCGTGGGGCGGGCCTTGCCGGATGTGCGGGATGGCCTCAAGCCGGTGCATCGCCGCATCCTCTACGCCATGCACGAGCTGGGCCTGACGCCGGATCGCCCCTACCGCAAGTGTGCGCGGGTGGTGGGGGACGTGCTGGGGAAATATCACCCCCACGGGGATCAGGCGGTCTATGACGCGCTAGTGCGCATGGCGCAAGACTTTTCCAGCCGCTACCCCCTGGTGGCGGGGCACGGCAACTTCGGCTCGGTGGACGACGATCCGCCGGCGGCCATGCGCTACACCGAGTGTCGGCTGGCGGAGCTGAGCCACACAGCCCTTCTGCAGGGGATCTCCGAAGAAATTGTGGACTTTCTGCCCAATTTCGACGGATCCCAGGCGGAGCCCACCGTTCTACCGGCCCGCCTGCCCATCCTGCTCCTCAACGGCTCTGCCGGCATTGCCGTGGGCATGGCCACCAACATCCCGCCCCACAACCTGGGAGAAGTCGTGGACGGCCTGCTGGCTTTGATCGACCATCCCGATCTCAGCCCTGAAGAGCTGTTGCGCTGGATCCCAGGGCCGGACTTTCCCACCGGCGGCCAAATCGTTGATAGCCAAGGGATCCGCGAAGCCTACCTCAGCGGGCGCGGCTCCATCACCCTGCGGGGAGTGGTCCGCTTTGAGGAGATCCAGCCGGGCAGAGGACGCCACCGCCGGCCCGCCCTGGTTATCACCGAGTTTCCCTACCAGGTGAACAAAGCCGCCTGGCTCGAGAAAGTGGCGGAGTTGGTTGCCCAAGACCGCCTCAGCGGCATTGCCGACTTGCGGGATGAGTCGGATCGCAGCGGCATTCGCGTGGTGGTGGAGCTGAAGCGGGAGGCCAACCCGCAGGCAGTTCTGCAGCAGTTGTACAAGCTCACCCCCCTGCAGAGCACCTTTGGGGTAATCCTGTTGGCCCTGGTGGAGGGAAAACCCCAGCAGCTCAGCTTGAAGCAGATTTTGCAGCACTTTTTGCAATTCCGCGAGGCCACTCTCAACCGGATGTTTCGCGCCGAACTGCAGCGGGTACAGCGCAAAGCGGAAGAGGTGGCGGGGATGGTGCTGGCCCTGGCCGATCTGGAGGGGGTGATCGACCTGCTGCGGCAAGCCCCCGATAGCGCCACGGCCAAAGCCCAACTGCAAACTCGCCTGGGCTGCACCCCCCAACAGGCGGAGACAATCTTGGCCATGCCCCTGCGCCGCCTGACAACCTTGGAGCGGGAGCGCCTGCACCAGGAGCAGGCCGAGCTGCAGGCCCGCATCGCCGAGCTGCAGGGGCTGCTGGAAGATCGCCGCAAGCTCTTGAATTACCTGAAAAAAGAGCTGCGCCACTTGAAGAAAACTTTTGCCGACCGGCGCCGTACCCAGATCCTTTCGGAAGCCGAGCTGGAGGCAGAACAGGCCCAGATCCCCAGTGGCAAAGCCGGCGAAGACACCCGCTTCCTGCTGCAACTTACCCGCAAAGGCTACGTGCGCCGCCTGCCTCTGCCTGGGCCTCGCTCCCGCAGCAATCCGGCGCAACGGGAATTGGGAGAAGATGTTCTGGTCGGCCTGGAATGCGTGACCGCAGAGCAGGAAATCTTGGTGCTCACCGCCAGCGGCAAAGCTTTCACCGTGCCCAGCGAAGGGATCCCCCTCAGCACCGGCTCCTCGCGGGGGGTACCTCTGGTCACCCTTCTCCCCAGTCCCGAACCCATCGTTGCCACCTTCCCGCTGGATCCCGTTCGCGTCAGCGGTGCGGAGCACTCTCCCGGCGAAGCCAGCCTGGTGGTGCTCAGCCGGCAGGGGCGGATCAAGCGGGTGGCCCTGGCGGAGCTGATGGGCCTTAGCCAACGGGGATCCACCGTCCTGAAACTCAAAGAAGGGGACGAGCTGGGCTGGGCGGCCCTTTGGGATCCCGGCCTGCAGGACGGTAGCGTTGTCCTCGCCACCTCCGGCGGGCGGGTACTGCACCTGCCGGCAGAGCAGATCCCACTCATGGGTCGAGGGGCTGTGGGCACACCGGCCCTGCGCCTGGGACGTGCCGAGCAGCTGGTGGGGATGGCGCTGCTGCCCCCCAGGGGGATCCTGATTTTGGCCAGTCGGTCGGGCTATCTGAAGCGGCTGCCTCTGGGCGAGATCCCAACTGGGGAGCGGGGCAAGGTGGGCGTCACGGCCTTTCGCTTTTCCGACAAAGGGGATGCCCTGGTGGGCTTGGTCGGCTTGCCCGCTGACCTAGAAGCCCATCCCTCTCTGCAAGTGGATCTGTTCACCGAATCCGAACGGCTGTACTCCTTCTCCCCTGCCGAAATCCCGCTGCAAGAGCGAGAGGGTGGCGGAGCCCTCTTGGTCAAGGGGGAACGGGTCAAGGAGTTGCACCTGTTTTGGCCGCAGCCGGAGGGCGAGATTGGATAGCTCTGCAGGCCACGTGCAGCGTTCGGGGAAGGCAGAAGCCTGGGCTGCTAGGACAGAGAGCCATCCCCTAGCGAAGCAGAATCGGTCGGCTGGGAGCCGGGATCCGCCTCTGGCGCTTCAGGATGGCGGACAGGCTTGGGAAGAGTGCCACCTGACTTGAGAACCAAACAGCGCACAGTTTGGTGCAGTTCCTCCAGCAAAATGCCGATGGCGGAGCGGAAGTCGCGGTGGTCATCCCGCATTTGCTCCAGAATGGCGCGGATGACTTCCTTACAGTCCTTCAGGATGTGCTGCTGCTGGGCGATGATCCGCACCAGCTCGCTCTGTTCCCTAAGCAACTCCCGCAAACAGGTACGCAGCTCGTCCACCTGGTTTTGCCAAAGGGCTTGCCCCTCTCGCAACTCCATTACGCTGGTGCGCAAATCGGCGGTGGCATCACGCAGAGCTTCGCTGTGGCGGCGCTCGGCCTCCAGTTGTCGCTGCTGCTCCTGCTGCTGTTGGCGCAGCTCGGAATTGGCCCTTAGGTTGGCTTCCGCCACTCTGAGCAATCGAGCCAAGCAAGCCTCGGCGAGAGCCCAGCGCTCCTCCGGCAAGGAAGATCGGCTCCGGCTAGCCCGCCTGCGGAAATACCTTACGGTCACTGCACCTCGTATCTGCGGCAAGGACATCGAGCATCGGCTTAAGCGTACACTCCAGCGTGGGAGTTTGTCCCAGTGAGTGGTGCCTCAATCATATCGCTTTTCCCAGCCCCCCTTGGCAATCTGGGCGCAAAAAACCATCTGAGCAGCTTCTGGGCCGCAGGGATCCATCCCTCTGTCAGAGCACCCCTTGAGTCAGAAACAGCGGCCCAGCGCCCTGCCAATATCCAACACCGCAGCCCAACGAGCGAGGCCGCCTCTCTCCGTGGATCCCGGAAATCCTTCTAGGATGGAAAAAGTTTGCAGGGAAGAAAGCCATGCCTTCACTCGCCAATCAAGTGGTGCTGATCACCGGAGCCTCTGCCGGCATTGGAGAGGCCGTTGCCCTGGAAGCGGCCAAACGCGGGGCCCGCTTGGTGCTGGCGGCCCGCCGAGAGAGGCTGCTACAAAACGTCAAGGACTTGGTGGAGAAGCAGGGGACAGAAGCGCTGGTGGTGCCCACCGACATGGCCGACACGGCCCAGGTGGAGGCGCTGGCCCAAAAGGCTCTGGATCACTTTGGCCGGGTGGATATCCTGGTGAACAACGCCGGCTATGGCCAGATGGGACCAGTGGAAGAGGTGGATGTGGCGGCGATGCGGCGCCAGTTTGAGGTTAACGTGTTTGGCCTGCACGCCCTCACCCGCGCCCTCTTGCCCCAGATGCGGGAGCGGGGCAGTGGCCGCATCCTCAACCTCAGCTCGGTGGCCGGCCAGATCTCGATGCCCTTCAGCGGCGTCTACAACGCCACCAAGTTTGCCGTGGAGGCCCTCAGCGACGCCCTGCGGGTGGAGGTGGCCCCCTTTGGCATCAAGGTTATCTTGATCGAGCCGGGGCCGGTGGCCACCGAGTTTGGCCGCGTGGCTGAAGAGACCTTTGCCGCCGTTGTCAACCCAAATGGCCCCTACAAGGCGATCTTGGACAAAACTGCCGATCTGGCCAGCTCGTTCAACAACATGGCCTGGCCGGTGGAGAAGGTGGTGGAGCCGATCCTGAGAGCCATGACGGATCCCCACCCTTCCGACCGCTACACCGCTTTTACGGGCGGCAAGCTGGCGCTGGGGCTGATGCGGCTGCTGCCCGCCACTCTGGCCGATCAAATGTGGCGGCGCGTCTACGGCCTGGATGCCCTGGGATCCCCCAAATCCAAATCGGCCTAGTCACCGGTTGGTGGACACAAGCTGCAGCAGGGATCCCTCTTGAGCTCAATCGGCGGGAAGCTCCGCACTGTATTGATTGGTACTGTATTGGTGAATTGTGTTTACTCAACAAGATGAGTGGCGGGAGGCGTTCACAATGCCTCTACGGGCTGCCATTGGACTCTGGACTGAGATCCTCAAGGGGGGCGATTTTGCTTAGCTTGATTTTGGGATTGCTGCTGATAAATTGCTGCAAGGTCCACTCGTTTTTAAAGAGAAGAACGGGCCTATCTTGAATGTCTTTGACGATAAGGGTGTTAAACAGGCTGGGGATGTTCCCCAGAACTTCCCAGCCATTCTCTACCCAGCGGGCTAGCGTGTAGGGCAGCATCTCCAGCCGGGTTTCGACGTTGTACTCATGTTCCAGGCGGTACTGCAGCACCTCAAACTGCAACTGGCCCACTGCGGCCACAATCGGATCCCGTTTGGACTCGTCGAGGGAGTACATCATCTGCACCGCTCCCTCTTCCTGCAGCTCTGATACCCCTTTCTGGAACTGTTTAAACTTGGAGGGGTTGGGATTTTTTAAATAGGCAAACAGCTCCGGCGAAAAGCTGGGGATCCCGGCGTAGCGCAACTTCGGGCCGGTGTAGAGGGTATCCCCAATCCTGAAGATGCCAGGGTTGTTGAGGCCGATGACATCGCCAGGATAGGCTTCATCGATGGAGATGCGCTCTTGAGCAAACAATTTTTGGGGATAGGAGAGGCGGATGGGGCGGTTGAGGCGGGCATGGTTGACCACCATGTCCTTCTCGAACTTACCGGAGCAGATGCGCACAAAAGCAAGGCGATCCCGGTGGCGGGGATCCATATTGGCCTGCAGCTTAAAGACAAAGCCGGTAAACTCAGGATGTTCGGGTGGGATCAGCCCTGCCGTGCTCTCGTGGGGCATTGGCGGTAGAGAATACTCCAGAAACGCATTGAGAAACAGCTCCACCCCAAAATTGGTCATGGCGCTGCCGAAAAAGACCGGCGTTTGCTTGCCAGCATGAACCTGCTTGAGATCCAAGCTGGGCATGAGGCCATCCAACAGCTCCAGCTCTTCTTTGAATTGGTAATAGAGATCTTTTTCAATCAAGTCTTCAATTTGCGGATCCCCCAGCTTGATGACCATTTCTTTGGCCCGCAGCCGTCCCCGCGAGACCCGCTCAAAGAAATGAAACTCCTGTGTGCGTCGGTCAAACAAAGCTGTAAAGCGCTCCCCTGAGCCAATCGGCCAGGTTACAGGATAGGGCTTGAGGCCGAGCTCAGTCTCAATTTCGTCCATTAGCTCCAAGGGATCCCGGCTGGGGCGATCCATCTTGTTGATGAAGGTGAAGATCGGTAGCTTCCGCAGTTGACAGACTTCAAACAGCTTGCGGGTCTGGGGTTCTAGCCCTTTGCCGGCATCTTCCAGCATCACAGCGTTATCAGCCGCCGCCAGGGTGCGGTAGGTATCTTCGCTGAAGTCTTGGTGGCCGGGAGTATCGAGCAAGTTGAGGCGAATATTGCGGTAGTCAAACTGCAACACGGTCGAGGTAATGGAAATGCCCCGCTGCCTTTCCAGCTCCATCCAGTCGGAGGTAACCCGCTTTTGGGCGCGGCGGGCCTTTACAGCCCCCGCTTCTTGAATCGCCCCCCCGTACAACAAAAGCTTTTCCGTAAGGGTGGTCTTCCCGGCATCGGGATGGGAAATAATGGCAAAAGTGCGCCGCTGCTGGATGGCTTTGGCTAGGTCTACTTCTTTCATCATCGAGAGGCTCCTCTAATTCAATCCCGCTGCTCTTCCAGCGCGCCGGCGGCCTCGAGTTCCTCCCTTTCAGAGGGAGGAGAGAAAGTGGTGCAGCCGTTCCAGCCCTTTTTCCAGGGTGATGCGATCGGCGGCATAGGAGAGGCGAATGTAGGAATCTGCCCCGAAGGCCACCCCCGGCACGGCGGCCACCTGCTGTTCTTTGAGCAGCCGTTGGCAGAACTCCACCGAACTTAAGCCGGTTTGGCCAATGTTGAGAAACACGTAGAATGCCCCCTCCGGCTCTGGGCAAGTCACCCCCGGCAGAGCGCGGATCCCCTGCACCATCAGATCCCGCCGCTGCCAAAATTCTTGGCGCATTTTTTCCACCGCCGCCGCCGACAGGGGGCTGGTCAGAGCTTCCAGGGCGCCGTACTGGGCGAAGGTACAGACGTTGGAGGTGCTGTGGCTTTGCAGGTTGATGGCGGCGTCGATGATGGGCTTGGGTCCCGCCAAGTAGCCAATCCGCCAGCCGGTCATGGCATAGGCTTTAGCGAAGCCGCTGCTGAGGATCGTGCGCGGCAGCAGCTCCGGGGAAAGGGATCCCAGGCTGATGTGGCGGGCTTGGCCGTAGACCAGCTTTTCGTAGATCTCGTCACAGACTACATACAGATGAGGAGCAGAGAGGAGCACCTCTGCCAGGGCCTCCAGCTCGTGCCGGTGATAGACGGCGCCGGTGGGGTTGGCCGGCGAGTTGAGGATGAGCAACTTGCTGCGGGGGCTGAGGGCCTGGCGCAGTTGGGCGGCGGTGAGTTTGAACCCCTGCGCCTCTTGGGTTTGAACCCGCACCACCTTGGCCCCGGCCAGAGCCACCATCTCGGGATAGCTGACCCAGTAGGGGACGGGCAGGATCACCTCGTCGCCGGGATCCAGGAGTACCATGGCCAGGTTAAACAGGGCTTGCTTGCCGCCGTTGCTAATCAGAATCTGGTCGGGGCTGTAGTCCAAGCCGTTTTCTCGCCACAACTTGTCCGCCACCGCCTGGCGCAGGGCAGGGATCCCAGCGGTGGGGCCGTAGCGGGTTTTGCCCTCTTCCAGGGCGCGGATGGCGGCAGCCCGAATGTGCTCAGGGGTGTCGAAGTCCGGCTCGCCGGCGCTCAGGATGCAGACATCCAGACCCTCTGCCCGCATAGCCTTGGCCAGAGCCGAAATCGACAGCGTTGCAGAGGGAGAGAGACGAGCAACCCGTTGGGACAAGCCGGCAGCAGACACCATCAGTTGGGGATCCTGGGATAGCAGGTTGGGTTAGTTTTAGGCAGTTAGGCCACCGCTGTCAAGAGGCGGCTGCCATCCACCAGCAGCAGCTCATGGCCCTCCCGCTCCGCCAACAGATCCCAGAACTCCCCGGCGGCGGCCCCCGGCAAGAACCCTTCCAGACGCAGTTGTAGGGGGGGGAACTGCTTGTTCCCTTGGGGCTTGCGCCGCACCGTCACCCAGATGAAGCCGTCGTGGGGCTCGACGATGCCGCGAATGTTAAAGCCCTCCTCTGCATCCTCAGGGGCAGGCAGAAAGGGCTCGTCCTCTAGATCTGGATCTTGCTCCTCCTCCGGCAAGGCCAGGATGCGGATAACGCTCAGGCCCAAGGTGCCGCCCGACCGCGGCTGCGGCTGCACGTAGTACCAGTAAGTGTGGCCGCTCTCGATGCAATAGGTGAAAGGGCGCAGCAGCTCGGCACGGCCAGGGGTGGCTGGATACTCTACGCCATCGGTGGCAACCAGCGTCGCCTGGGCGTAGGTCTCTGGGATCGATTTGAGGGATCCCTTGATCAAGCCCAGCGCGCGGAACTGGTAGGGGTGGGCGGGCGGGGGCAGTGGATTCATAGGACTCAGTGACAGGATGGGAGGCCACAAGCGTAGGGTCTACAAGTCTATCTCATGACAGCGGCCATCTCAGAAGTATGGGCGGCTGCTAATCCAGCAAAAATTGCACCCACTTCGGTGGCGGCGGCAGCGGACAGCGGAAATGCTCCATCACCAGAGCTGCCACCAAATGCACCGTGAAGACGTAGACCAGGGAGTTAAAGGCAATAAACCCGACCACCACCACCTGAACCATCCAAGGTTCTGCCACCCAGTACACGCCCAGCCTAGCCAGAGACACATCCAGCAGCCAGTTGGTCAGGCCGGTGAGTTGGATGGTGACATAAGTCCAAAGGTTTTCCCCCACCAGCAGAGAAGAGAGCAGCAACTGGAAAACTAGGCCGAAAGCGCTGAGGGCAGCGCCGCTGGTTACCGAGACATACCAGGAAAGGCGCCGCCGCCATAGGCGGGCACACCAGTAGCCCAGCAGGCCGTAGGGAATGACGTAGAGAATGCTGCGCGTGGGCCCCATCAGCACCGTCAGCAGCAGAGCAGAGACCGCCAGCGCCATCGCCCCGGTGCGGGGATCCCAGCGCATCACCGCCAGCGCCACTGGGATAGGGAAAAACAGACGCATAAACGGCGCCAGCGGCGTGTAGCTCAAGATCCAGATCAAAGCGGCAGTGCTGGCTAAGAAAGCCGTTTCCACCACCCTCAAGGCAGGAGAAGGGGGTGGTGAGGGGGGTAGGGGGGGAAAATCATCCTGCACAGGAGGCCCAGCAAGGAAAAGACCACTGTTCCCAGCTTAGGCCAGCACTTGCTAAGTGGGCCGAGGGGAATCTTGAACAGTTTTGGCTTTGTTCCAGGCGCAAGCTCTGGCCCCCTCCCAGCCCACCTGCCAAACTTGGCCTGCTACTGCCACCACATCTCCCCGGCGCAACTTGCGCCCTCGCCGGGTTTCCACCTCGCCGTTGACCCGCACCTGCCCCGCCTGGATGAGCTGCTTGGCCTGTCCGCCAGTGGGCACAACTCCCGTCAGCTTGAGAAATTGATCCAGCTTGATGAGGGGATCCCCTGCTGGAGAAGCTTGGGAAGGTGGAAGAGTCTCGGCCATAATCTCACCGTTCTGGCTTGGATGTCGGCTGATCCAACTTTTGATCTTGACGCTGCTGCTCTGCCGGGGTGGCTGGCCCAGGGATCCCCTAGGGCTGCGGGCTATCGGCAGCAGCCGCAGCGGTCGGCTCGCCTTCGGCAGACCAAAACTCATAGGCAGCCTGGGAGAGTTTGGCGATTAGCTCTTCGGCTTTGGGATCGTTGGGAGTTTCCCGCTTTACCCACACTGCTGCCACGTAGCGTCGCCCGTTGGGCAAATCGAGTATGCCGGCATCTCCCACCACCGACCTGAGAGTTCCCGTCTTGTGGGCGATGCGCACCTCTTGGCCCAAGTTGGGGCGAAAATAGGAGGGCCGCTGCGTGCGCCAGAGGATGTCCAAAAAGCGGTCGCGGCTGCGGCGGCTGAGCATTCGCCCCTGCTCCACTTGGCTGAGCAGCCAGACCATGTCGCGCGGGCTGCTGGTGTTGGTGCCCTCCAGATCCGGCAGCCACCAAGAAACCTGCGTGTGTTGCAGCCCCCACTGGCGAAACTTTTGGTTGAGGGCTTCCCGACCGCCGAGGCGATCGATGATGAGGTTGGCGGCGAAGTTGTCGCTGACGGTGCTCATGAGGGTAGCTGCCTCCAGGGCAGAGACCTGGGATCCGAGGGGACGGGTCTGCAATACGCCGGCTCCCCCGCCCCTGAGGTCTTCTCTCAGAGTCAGCCTCTCGTCCAGCCGCACTTGACCCGTTTCCACCGCCTGCAAAAAAGCCAGGAGAATCGGGATCTTAATGACACTGGCAGCAGGAAAAACCTGATCCGGCCTCACCCCAGCAAAGGCGCCGGTTTCCACCTCCCAGAACAGGGCTCCTACTGTCAGGCCCGGCTGATCGGCCAAAGCAGCCAAGCGCTTCTGTAAAGCGGGGATTTCCTGTCCTCTGAACAGGTCTGTGGGCAAGGTGGGGGGGGGATCCCCAAGCTGCATTGCCTCCTGCTCTGGCCGGTCAGGAGTGGTCGATTGCAGCAGTTGCGACAGGCCAGCCATCGTCAGGCCCAAAATCAGGCTTAGGCCCAGGCCCCGGAGCAACACCTCTGCCAGGGTCGGAGACCGTCTTAAGCGGCGAGGCTGGGCAGCTCGTTGGCGCATCCGGTCAATGGCCCTTTGGCGAGAGAAGCGCAGCGGTTGGGGGCGGGAAGCCGAGGGGGATCCCTCGGCAGCCGGGGCAGGCAGCAAGTGGCGAGAAGGGGAGGCAGCCTGAGGGAAGCGGCGCTGATGACGCCCCAGATCCCGAGACCTTTCTCGAGCTGAGCTGCTGCCTTTCCCCTCCCCTGCTCTAGCCATGAGAACGACTGCCTCAACGAAGGTCTTGATGGTCAACATCGCAACAATTTTACCGAACTTGCGTTGGTGAGCCCGGTTCAACTCAACAGCAGGGAAGTTGGCTGCCAAAGCCTCTGGCTAGGCGGCTCCTGCGCTCTAACTTTTGCGACCAGCGGGGGCCCTGCACCGCAGCTTGCCCGACTGGGATCCCTCTTTTGGGGGCGGATTGGATCCAGGCCAAATTGGCTATCCTAGAGATGACGGGGTTGGTCGATGAATAGAGTTTCCCCATCGCGACACAGAGGGGCAGCTTAGTAGCTCCGTACTAAGCGCTCCGCGCCGCTGACGCAAGTAGCGCGGGGCAGCAAAGCCTGGAAGCAACTTTGGTTGCTCACCGATGGTATAGTTGTTAGCGAGGCGTGCCGTCCCCAGGTGAGCTCCTAAAGTGGTGAAAACCCTGACCGTGGCAAGCGTCTGGAGGATACCAACGTCTCAGCCAACCTGCAAGAACCCCGTCCCGCTGACGCGAACAGAACAGAAAAGTAAGCAGAACCTGGGGGCTTTGCCTTAGGGAACTGTCTAGAAGTGTCTTGACAGCACCTTTATGAGTTTGTTTTTGAACGGGGTAGGAATCCCCCGCCTTTAGGCGGTGGGAGTGTCAACCCAAGGCCGAAGCTGGTGGGAGGCGACAATGGCTAACTACAACCGCGGCATCATGAAGTTCAAGGGGGCCGATAGCCCAATTGTGGTTCTGATCTCGGCCAGCATTGTGGCGGCGGTGGTCTCGGCCCTGATCTGGTGGGCGTTGCACTTCGCTTACGCGGCTTGAGATCCCAGGTTCCCTCTCGACGGACTGGAGCGGAGTCCGAGGTTGCGGTCGCTGGCGAGCAGTCGCTAGGCTGGGGCGAGGCGGTTTTGCAGCGCCTGCGGCAGTCCTTGCAGCGTTGGTACTGCCAGCATGGGCGGGATCTGCCCTGGCGACGCACCCAGGATCCCTACGCCATTTGGGTAGCAGAGGTGATGCTGCAACAGACCCAGGTGGCAACCGTGATCCCCTACTTTCAGCGCTGGATGGAGGCTTTGCCCGGGATCCCGGACTTAGCGGCAGCCTCCCAGCAGCAGGTGCTGAAATTGTGGGAAGGCCTGGGCTACTACCGGCGGGCGCTGAATCTGCACAAGGCAGCCCAGATCTTGGTGCGGGAACACGGGGGCCAGTTTCCCAGGAATCTGGAGCAGGTGCTGGCGCTGCCGGGGATCGGGCGCACCACAGCTGGCGGCATTCTCAGCGCCGCCTTTGACCTGCCCCTGCCGATTTTGGAAGGGAATGTCAAACGGGTGTTGGCTCGCCTGGTGGCTTTGCCCCAGCCGCCGGCCCGCTGTTTGCCCCTGTTGTGGCGGCTTTCGCAGCAGTTGCTGGATCCCGAGCAGCCGCGCACCTTTAACCAGGCCCTGATGGACCTGGGCGCTACTGTCTGCCGGCCCCGGCAGCCTCGCTGTGGCCAATGTCCTTGGCAGGCCGACTGCGCTGCCTACAATCGAGGTCAACAGCAACACCTGCCTATGTCTGAGTCCCGTCCCTCGCGCCCTCACAAACAGATCGCGGTGGCCATCGTTTTGCGAGGGCAAGAGATCCTCATCGATCGGCGGCTGGAAAGCTCCATGCTCAGCGGCCTGTGGGAGTTCCCTGGTGGCAAAATCGAGCCGGGAGAAACCCCCGCGGAGTGTGTGGTGCGGGAGGTGAAAGAAGAAATTGGCATCGACATTGAGGTGGTGGCTCCGCTGGCCACCATCGAACATGCCTACACCCATTTCACCATCACCCTTATTGCTTTTATCTGCCGCTATTTGGGCGGAGAAGCCCAAGCCCTGCAATGCAGCGAAGTACGCTGGGTCGAGCCGGCGGAGCTGTCGCAATTTCCCTTTCCGGCGGCCAACCAAAAGCTATTTCCCTACCTATACGCTTGGCTGGAAACGCAAGGGAATCCCTTAGAACCCCTGTAATCCGCCAAACCGCTTAAACCCCTCCGGCCTTGCGCGCACAAGACATCCGATAGGATGATAGATGTCCTGCTGAGGTGAGGCACGGATATGCTTGTCACTCTGGAAAAAGCTGGGGAGATTCTCGCCAAGGGATCCCATACGGCGATTCCGACGACAGACGGCAAGATCGCGCTGGTGCCTAAAGGGAAAGAAACCCTCAAGCTGACGGCCAACGAAGCCATTAACTTGATGTTTTACGTCGTCCGCTCTGCTGACCCCCCAGAAGCAGTGATGGCAAAACTGCAAGAGGCCGCTGCCAAGGCGCAAGCCCCCGATCCCGCCGAAGAACGCGCCAGAAAATATCGAGAAATTCGCGGAACTTAGCAGAAGCCGGTCGAGTCGGTCGCTCCAGGGCTCTCTTGGCGAACTCGAGTTCCAGAATCAGAGGCTGGCAGGGCTGAGGGGAACCAATTTCCCATCTGTGGTCAACCCCAGCAGCATCGGCTCCTGGGGCCGGATGGCCTGGCCAGTGAGGGCGCAACGCTGGGGCTGGTGAGCCGTGGCGGGGAAACTGGCCTGAATATCCTCGGCAGCGAGGGTGGCAGCCTCTGGAGAGTGGCGCAAGACATAGCCCCAGAGAATTTCGCGGATCAAGGCCTGGTAGCCCTGGCCGCCGGCCAACGCCTTCAGTCGTTGCTTCAGCTCACGCTCCAGACGAATGCTGGTCACCTCCATCTCGGTGGTGGGGGTGCGAGGACGGGCGCGGGCATGCATGAAGGGATCCTCTCCAAAAGCTTATACTACTCCTGTAGCACAAGGTGAGCCCTGAGAGCATTCTAGGTGTAGGGATTTTGTCGCGGGTTTTATGGTTGAGCTGATCCCACCTCGTCGCCGCGCCTTGGAGCATCTGCTGAACCGGTTGGGGTTCAGGGATCCCACTTGGCTGGAACAACTGCGCTGGGATCTGTTGGATCAAGCTTTGATTCATCCTTCCCTGGATGGCCAGCGCAACAATGACCGGCTGGAGTTCTTGGGGGATTCTGTCCTGCGTATTTTGGCCACCGAGTTCCTGTTTCAGTCCTATCCCCACTTGTCAGTGGGAGAGCTGACCGCAGTTCGCTCGGATCTAATCAGCGATGCCCACCTGGCGGAACTGGCGGATCTACATGGCCTAGAGCGCTACCTTGAGGTGGGATCCAGCTCCCAAAACGACTTGGCCGGACGGGAGCGGCGCTTAGCCGATGCTTTCGAGGCGGTGTTGGGATCCCTGTACCTAAGCTGGGGCATGCACACCCTGTCCCGCCTGCATCCCTGGCTGGATCCCTACTTTCGCCAACGGGTGGAGCAGTGGTTCCAGGATCCGACCCGGCGCAACCCGAAAGCCGCTCTCCAGGAGCTGACCCAGCGCCTATGGGGCACCTTGCCAGAATATCGTCTGGTGGCTGCTCGGGAACACCCGCCGCACTTCATTATGGAAGTTTGGGGCCATGGTCAATGTTGGGGCCGCGGCGAGGGGCGCTCCAAAAAGGCGGCAGAAATGGCCGCTGCGGCCCAAGCCTACGGGCACTTGCAGTCGCAGGAAATAAGGTAGGCGCCACTACGAGGCAATTCATGGGTAGCGACCGCTGTGGTAGCCGGCCTCTTCTTCCGGCGCCGCCAGCTCGCTCCTGTGGGGAGTTCTCGCCTGCACCTGGAAGCTGGGATCCGCGTTGCCCAGCTTTTTGGGGGTTAGCCTAACAAGGGGGCAGAGCAACGGCAGCCTAAGACAGAGGAGAGCGTTGAACCTACGCTAGACCTAGCCAACGGTGCGGAAGAGTATGGATCCCCAACTGGAACAGCGCGCCCGCGACCTGCGCGCCCTGCTGCAGAAGGCTAGCATCGCCTACTACGTCTACGATGCCCCCATCTTGGAAGACAGCGTCTACGACCGCCTCTACCGCGAGCTGCAGGAGCTGGAGCGGGCCCACCCCGAGCTGATTACCCCCGACAGCCCCACCCAGCGGGTGGGAGAAAAGCCCGCCGAGCAGTTCCCCACCGTCTCCCACCGCATTCCCCTCTACAGCTTGGAAAATGCCTTCAACCTGGAAGAGCTAAAAGAATGGCAAGAGCGCCTGCTGCGGGTGCTGGGGCGCACCCCGGAGGAAGGGGAGCTGGAATATGTGTGCGAGCTGAAAATTGATGGCGCGGCCCTGGCCCTTACCTATGTGGATGGGCTGCTGCAGCGGGGGGCCACCCGCGGCGATGGACAGTCAGGCGAGGACATCACCCCCAATGTGCGTGCCATCCGCGCCATCCCCCTGCGGCTGGCGGCAGCGAATCCGCCGCCGGTTTTGGAGGTGCGGGGGGAAGCGTATCTTGCCATTGCCCAGTTCGAGCGCATCAACCAGGAGCGCCGCTCTGCCGGGGATCCCCCCTTTGCCAACCCGCGCAACTGTGCTGCTGGCACTCTGCGCCAGTTGGATAGCCGCATCGTTGCCGCCCGCAAGCTCAGCTTTTTTGCCTATGCCCTCCACTGGCCGGAAGGCTGGCCGAGCGGGGATCCCCCCCAAACCCAGTGGGAGTGTCTGCAGCGGCTCAAGGAGCTGGGATTGCCCGTCAATCCTCTGTCCCAGGTGTGCCGGGGCCTCGAGGAGGTGATCCAGTTCTACGAGCGGTGGCGGCAGGCCCAGCTTCCCTATGCCTGTGACGGCGTGGTAGTGAAGCTCAACTCCCTGCGGCTGCAAGAGGAGGCCGGCTTTACGCAAAAATTCCCCCGCTGGGCTATTGCCCTCAAATACCCTGCCCAGGAAGTCCCCACCCGCATCCGCGCCATCGTGGCCAGCGTAGGCCGCACCGGAGCCGTCACCCCGGTGGCAGAGCTAGAGCCGGTTCTTCTGGCTGGTACCACTGTCAGCCGCGCCAGCCTGCACAATGCCGATCGCCTCGAGGAGCTGGATGTCCACATCGGCGACACCGCCATCGTGTGCAAAGCCGGGGAGATCATCCCCGAGGTGGTGGGGATCCTCAAGGAGCTGCGCCCCCCTGACGCCGTTCCCTACCGCTTGCCCAGCCACTGTCCCGAGTGCGGCACCCCTCTTGTCCGCTCTGCTGGCGAGGCGGTAACCCGCTGCCCCAATCCCGAGTGCCCGGCCAAGATCCGGGGGCAACTGCAGCACTGGGCCAGCCGCGACGCCATGGATATCGAGGGCCTGGGGGAAAAGCGAGTAGCCCAGTTGGTGGAAAAGCTAGGGGTTCGCACCGTGGCCGATCTCTACCGCCTCACCCCGGAACAGTTGGAGAGCCTGGAGGGGATGGGATCCCGTTCCAGCCAGAAGCTGGTGCAGGCCATTCAGCGCTCCCGCCAGCAGCCCTGGGAGCGGGTGCTCTACGGCTTGGGGATCCCCCATGTGGGGGTGGTGACCGCCCAGATTTTGGCCCCCCATTTCCCCGCCCCAGAACTCTTGGCCCAGGCTAGGGCTGAAGACATCGCCCAAATCTACGGGATAGGGGCAGAAATTGCCGAGGCGGTGGTGAGCTGGTTTGCCGATCCTGCCCACCAGCGGCTGCTGCAGGAGCTGCGGGAGCTGGGGATCCCTGCTCTGCCCCAGCAGAAGGCTCCTGCCGTCTCCCAGGTTCTGGCCGGGAAGAAGTTTGTAATCACTGGCACCCTGCCTACTCTCTCCCGCCAGCAGGCCAAGGCTTGGATTGAAAGCCGCGGCGGCAAGGTAACCGCCAGCGTCAGCCGCCAAACCGACTATGTGGTGGTAGGGTCGGATCCCGGCTCCAAACTCAAGCAGGCCCAGGCTTTGGGGATCCCTCTGCTGAGCGAGGCGGAGCTGCTGGCGTTGGATCCAAATTGACATACTCCCCAGCCCCAAAGGGCGGGGATTCTGGTTCTTGAAACACTTCTGAGTCCTGTACTCTGGCGGAACGGCAACCACCACCTTGCCCAACACCTTCGCGCCCGTGGGCCGGAGGCCTTTGGCCAGCCCAAACCGTTCCCGTCCCTCGACTGTGGATTCCCCAAAAAATTTGGGAAGGCCGGCTTGTCCTCGCCCCGGCGATGGTTTATCATGCGATTCAGTGAGGAGTGGACGCCAGAGGGGGAAGAGGACGAAACACGGACAGTCCCTTCCCCTTTTTGGTGTTCAAGATCCGCCCTGGTTCCGCCCCAGAGGGTATCCAACCGAACCCAAAAGCCCACTTACCTCCGACGACCGTCTTTGCCAGAGTTAGGAACATTCCACTATCATGAAATTAGCGGAGACGCATGTTTCCGTTCACTCCTCACACCATCCGCCGCTCGACGTCGAGTCGGGCGGTTTTCTTATGAACTTTATCTCCAATCGCCGCAGAGCTGTTCTCAGCAGCAGGGCAATCTTCTACGGCCGGCTTAGGAAGCCCACAATCTGGAAGGAAGTGCTAGACTAGTAAGTCAGTAAGTTCTGTCCCTTGCAGTATCCCTACGCCTCTCCAGCCGCGCCCCACGTTTGAGCAGCACTGGAACGTCCGGCTTTTTCTAGAATTTGCCAAACACGATAGCCAAGAGCAAACAGCAACGAGGATCCCATGGCCAAGCATGACTCCCACCTGAGATGCTCCTTCTGCAATAAGTCCCAGGATCAAGTGCGTAAGTTGATTGCGGGGCCGGGGGTCTACATCTGCGACGAGTGTGTAGAGCTGTGCAACGAGATTTTGGAGGAGGAACTCTACGACGGCCATACCCGACCTGAGACGGATTCTGTTGCCAAACGTCGCGAAACCCCTAAAAAATCCTCTCGCGGCCTGCCTTCTCTGGCGCAGTTGCCTAAGCCGCGCGAGATCATGCGCTACCTTGACCAGTACGTGATTGGCCAAGAGAAAGCCAAGAAGGTTCTGTCGGTGGCGGTTTACAACCACTACAAGCGGCTGGCTGCTAAGGCCAACCCCAGCAGCCTCGGAGCTGCAGAGCTGGATGAGGTGGAACTGCAAAAGTCCAACATTTTGATCATTGGCCCCACCGGCTCCGGCAAAACCCTGCTGGCCGAAACCCTGGCCCGCATGTTGGATGTACCCTTTGCCGTTGCCGATGCCACTACCCTCACGGAAGCCGGCTACGTCGGCGAAGATGTGGAAAACATCCTGTTGCGCCTGCTGCAGGTGGCGGACATGGATGTGGAAGAAGCCCAGCGCGGCATCATCTACATCGACGAAATCGACAAAATTGCCCGTAAGAGCGAAAACCCCTCCATTACCCGCGACGTTTCCGGCGAAGGGGTGCAGCAGGCTTTGTTGAAGATGCTGGAGGGAACTATTGCCAACGTGCCTCCTCAGGGAGGGCGCAAGCATCCCTATCAAGATTGCATTCAAATCGATACCTCCAACATCCTCTTCATCTGTGGGGGCGCTTTTGTCGGCCTGGATAAGGTGATCGAGCAGCGTATTGGCAAAAAGTCAATGGGCTTTATCAAGCCAGGGGAGCAGCTAGCAGTTACCCGTGAACAACGCCTGGCCGATGCCCTTAAGGCGCTGGAGCCGGAGGATTTGATCAAGTACGGCATGATCCCAGAATTCATCGGGCGGCTGCCAGTGGTGGCTACCCTGGATCCCCTGGACGAGAAGGCCCTCGAGGCCATCTTGACGCAGCCCAAAAATGCCATCCTCAAGCAGGCCCAGAAGTTGTTGCGCATGGACGGGGTGGAGCTAGAGTTCGAGCCGGCTGCCATTTCTGCCATTGCCAAGGAAGCCTACCGTCGCAAAACGGGGGCGCGTGCGCTGCGGGCCATTGTGGAAGAGCTGATGCTGGACGTGATGTACGAGGTTCCCTCTCGCCGGGATATCAAATACGTGCGCATCACGGCTGAGATGGTGGAGCGCCGCTCCACGCGCGAGCTGATCCCTCATCCTTCCACCCTGCCCAAGCCTGAGTCTGCCTAGGATCTCAGCCCTGCCCGATCCCTGCTGCGTCAGCCTATGATTGGTGTTTGGTTTTGAAGTAAAGGGCAAGGGGGCGCATGGGGCGAGCGGATCGCGAGTATGCGGTGATCGGTCTGGGACGCTTCGGCACGAGTTTGGCCCTCACGCTGATGGAGCGGGGCCACAATGTTTTGGGGATCGACCGCAGCCGGGAGATCGTACAGCGTCTGGCGGATCAACTGACGCAGGTGGTGGCGCTGGATTCCAGCGATGAGGATGCGCTGCGAGCGGTGGATATTCTCTCCTTTGACACGGTGGTGGTGGCCATCGGCAGCGATTTCGAGAGCAACCTGTTGACGACGGTGGCCCTCAAAAGTTTGGGGGTGCGCAACGTGGTTTGCAAGGCTTCGACAGAGCGGCAACGCTCGATTCTCTTGCGGGTGGGGGCCGATCGGGTGGTCTTGCCGGAGCAGGAGGCGGGCCGGCGTTTGGCTCAGGTGCTAACAGCGCCAGGGATCCTGGATCAACTGGAGCTGGAGCCGGGCTACAGCATTACGGAGCTGGAGGTGCCGGAGGCGCTGGTGGGCCATACGCTGGCGGAGTCGGACTTGCGTCGCCGCTTTGGCATCACGGTCTTGGTGGTGAAGCGAAAACAATCGTTGGTGGTTTCTCCCCCGGCAGATTACCTGCTGGAGAAAGGAGACCTGCTGGTGGTGTTGGGGGCCAATACCAATATCTCGCGGCTGAACGAGATGTAACGGGGGGATCCGATGAGAGAGGGCTGTGTCCCGCCGTCACAACCCGAGGGGTCCGAGGGATGGGTGTCTCCCCGATCTTCAGGAACCCCTCGCCCGACGCTGCCTCAGTCCTCTTGGATCCCGGCCAGCCGCTTGCACCGGCTCTTTTTTGGGGACAGGCGTCGCCCGCTGCCGCCGCCCCTGCGCCTGGTCGCAGGGTTAGGTCTGCTAGCGGTGGTGGGGACTTTGCTACTGATGCTGCCGGGGATTGGGCGCGGGGATCCCTTGAGCTGGAATGAGGCGCTGTTTACGGCCATGTCCGCCCTGAGCGTAACGGGGCTCTCGACGATTGTGGCGGCGGAGGATCTCACTCTGCTTGGCCAGATCGTCTTGCTGCTGTTGATCC
Organism: Synechococcus sp. H60.1; assembly: GCF_047462335.1. Taxonomy (NCBI): domain Bacteria; kingdom Bacillati; phylum Cyanobacteriota; class Cyanophyceae; order Synechococcales; family Synechococcaceae; genus Synechococcus; species Synechococcus sp. H60.1. Next base: position 1,144 of record NZ_JANSJA010000287.1, on the reverse strand, counting down.
AAATTGGCGGGGTGGGCTTCATGGTTTTGGCGGTGGTGGTGTTCCAACTGATCGGGCGGCGCATCTCCCTGCTCAATCGCCTGGCGCTGTGCAATTCGCTGGGCCTGATCGATCCGGGGGCCATTCTGGAATTGACGCGGCGGGTGTTGATCGGGGTCACTCTGATCGAGCTGGGAGGGGCCCTGCTGCTCTGGGTGCATTGGCGGGATCTCTACGGGCCAGGTCGGGCGGTTTTTCTGGCCATTTTTCACGCCGTGTCAGCTTTCTGTAATGCGGGGTTCGACCTATTTGGGCAGGAGGGGATCCCTACGGATGGCCTGTCGCTGGCGATCTTGGGCACTCTAATTTTTATTGGCGGCTTGGGCATCCCGGTTTTGTCGGATTTGTTAACCTGGCCGCAGGGCCACCGCCCCTCTCTGCACACCCGCATCACCCTGGTCGTGGTGGTGGTCTTGCTCTGCACGGGCGGCCTGGGGATGTTCTTGGCTGAGAGCTTGCCCCAGGGATCCTTGCAGGAGGTGAGCTGGCCCCGCCGCCTGGGCCTGACGTTTTTCCAGTCGGTTTCGGCTCGTACTGCTGGCTTTGCCGGCATCCCCATTGGGGAGTTGACACCGGCGAGCCAGTTGCTGCTGATGATCCTGATGTTTATCGGGGCTGCCCCGGCTTCCATGGGGGGCGGCATGACCACTGGTACCCTGGCGGTGTTGGTGTTGGCTCTGTGGGGCTATGCCCGCGGCCTGCCCAGCGCCCAGATTGCCGGGCGCAGTTTGGATCCCTCGATGGTGCGCAAGGCGGCAGCAGTGTTGACTGTCTCTCTATTCGTGGTGCTATTGGCAACTTGGCTGATCTTAATTACCCACCACCACAGCAGGCTGGATCCGGTACTCTTCGAGGTCATCTCCGCTTTTGCCACCTGTGGCCTCTCGACAGGGTTCACGGGGAAGCTGAACTTGTTTGGCCAACTGATCATCGTTTTGGTGATGTTCTGGGGCCGCTTGGGGGCGCTGACCATTGTCTTGGCTTTGGCCCAGCAGCAGCCGCGTCAGCTGGTAATCTACCCGGAAGAGCCAATTTTAATTGGGTAATCCCGTAAACTACCCGGCTCCGACCGCTAAGCGGTACGGAGCGGGCTTAAGCGCTACGC
>NZ_JANSJA010000286.1:0-3156 GCF_047462335.1 Synechococcus sp. H60.1 | reverse complement strand
GAAGATTTAAGATCGAAGGCAGCTCTTATCGTTTTATATCCTGTTGAAGCCCGACACCCACCCACTGCACATCAGCCTTTTGCTCGATTGGGAGCCGCCTGCTGGAGAGCCACTGGCGGCAGAGGTTTTGTTGTCGCCAGAACGCTTTGTGGCTGAGGTCTTCCAGGAGCCGGAAGCCTTTCTGGAGGCTCTGCAAGGGGAGGAAAACCATCCAGACTGCCTAGTGCTGCTGGTGGACGCGACGCGGCTGGACAAGCTGGAGGCGTTGGGCTGTCAGCTTTGCAAACAGGGACTGTTGCTGCCGACAGTGGTGGCCATTGTGTCGGAAGAGCTCAAACCGGAAGGCGGCGCCAGCCGCTCCGGTGAACCATCCTCCCCCCCTGTTCCTCCAGGGGCAAGAGCTCTGCTCAAGCGGGAGCGGTTTTTCTACCACAACGCCACCCTGGTTCGCCTCGTCTCGCCGTCAGAGCTGTTGCCGCCAAAGGGATCCCAGGCCACTCCTTCTGCTTCTCCCTCTCCCTTGGAGCTGCTGATCAACCGAGCCATTGCCCTGTTTCTTCAGATTTCTCCCACCTGCAGCCTGCCTGCAGCAAACCCTTACCCCAAGGATCAGCCCTACCTGCTCTACACGCACCAGCAGCAGCGGCGGCTGGCGGAAAAGCTGCGGGAACGCCTCGGCTACGCCGGCGTGTACTACCATCGGGATCCGGAGCTGTTTTACCGCCACCTGCCCCCCGACGAGCAGCAGGCCCTCATGCGGCGGCTGCGCAACCTTTACCAGGCGATTGTCCTGGAGTATTTTCAGTCCCCTGAGACCGTCAATGCCCGCATCGACGAGCTGGTGGCCCTTGCCTTTTTTGCCGACATCGGCGCTGCCCAACTGTTGGAGCTGCACATGAACCTGATGGAGGATTTTGCCAAACAACTGAAACTGGAGGGCCGCAGCGAAGAGATCCTGCTGGATTACCGCCTCACTCTCATCGACGTGATGGCCCACCTGAGCGAAATGTACCGTCGCTCCATTCCCAAACCTGCCCCAAGGGATCCCTAACATGTCCACTCGCAAAGCCTATGTCCTCAAGCTCTATGTGGCGGGCAATACCCCCAATTCTCTGCGCGCCCTCAGCACCTTGCAAGACATCTTGGAAAAGGAGTTCCGCGGCGTGTACAGCCTGAAGGTGATCGACGTCTTGAAAAATCCGCAACTGGCGGAGGAAGATAAGATCTTGGCGACACCGACCTTGGCCAAAATTCTGCCGCCACCGGTGCGGAAAATTATCGGTGATCTGTCCAACCGCGAGAAAGTGCTCATCGGCCTAGATTTGCTCTACGAAGAATTGGACGAAGAGGCTTAAGACAGGTTTTAGGAGAGAGAGGGGAATGAACCAACCATTGGGGCCTTCTGAGCCAGAAAAGCTGCAAGATAACGCCGCGGAGGGGATCCCATCGAGCTCCTTCCTAGGCGGGTCAGAGCTGCGGGGGATCCCGAAAAAACAGACGGGCATCGAGGGCTTCGAAGACATTAGCCACGGCGGGCTGCCCTTGGGGCGCACCACCCTGGTCAGCGGTACCTCTGGCACCGGCAAAACGCTGTTTGCCCTCCAGTTTCTCTACAACGGCATCGTCAAGTACCAAGAGCCGGGGATCTTCGTCACCTTTGAGGAAACCCCTGCCGACATCATCCGCAACGCCTCCAGCTTCGGCTGGGACCTTCAAGCCCTTATCGACAAAGGCCAGCTCTTTATTCTGGATGCTTCCCCGGATCCAGAGGGATACGAGGTGAGCGGCAACTTCGACCTGTCGGCCCTCATCGAGCGCATTCAATATGCCATCCGCAAATACAAAGCCAAGCGGGTTGCCATCGACTCGGTGACGGCCATCTTTCAGCAATACGACCCTGCCGGCGTGGTGCGGCGGGAGCTGTTCCGCCTGACGGCCCGCCTCAAACAGGCCAATGTCACCACAGTGATGACCACCGAGCGCACCGACGAGTACGGCCCCATTGCCCGCTACGGTGTGGAGGAGTTTGTCTCCGACAACGTGGTGATTCTGCGCAACATTCTGGAGGGGGAAAAGCGGCGGCGCACCATTGAGATCCTGAAACTGCGGGGCACCACCCACATGAAGGGGGAATATCCCTTCACCATCACCAACGAGGGGATCAACATCTTCCCGCTGGGAGCCATGCAACTGACGCAGCGCTCCTCCAATGTGCGCGTCTCCTCCGGCATCGAGAAGCTGGATGAAATGTGCGGCGGCGGCTTCTTCAAAGACTCAATTATCCTGGCCACCGGCGCCACCGGCACGGGCAAAACCTCGCTGGTGAGCAAGTTCCTGGAGCGGGGCTGCCTGGACGGAGAGCGCTGCATCCTCTTTGCCTACGAAGAGTCGCGGGCACAGCTTTCCCGCAATGCCTCTTCTTGGGGCATTGACCTAGAGGAGTTCGAGCGGCAGGGCCTCCTCAAGATTATCTGCGCTTACCCGGAGTCCGCCGGCCTGGAAGACCACCTGCAGAAGATCAAAACCGAGATGATGGCCTTCAAGCCCTCCCGCATGGCCATCGACTCGCTGTCGGCGCTGGCGCGGGGGGTGAGCCAAAATGCTTTCCGGCAGTTTGTTATCGGGGTAACTGGCCTGGCCAAGCAGGAGGAGATCACCGGCTTTTTCACCAATACCACCGACCAGTTCATGGGATCCCATTCCATTACTGAGTCCCACATCTCCACCATCACCGACACAATCATCCTGTTGCAGTATGTGGAGATTCGGGGCGAGATGGCGCGGGCTCTCAACGTGTTTAAAATGCGGGGATCCTGGCACGACAAAGGCATCCGCGAATATTTGATTTCCGATTCGGGTATTCAAATTCGCGATTCCTTCCGTGGCTACGAGCGGATTATCAGTGGATCCCCAACCCGCATCAATGTGGATGAGAAAAACGAGCTGTCTCGAATTGTGCAAAATGTACAATCTCTGGATGATTGAGGGGCCTAGCGGTCGCCAGCTCCTTGCAACCAACCGCCAGCAGATAAGAATCTTAGGGTTGTGAGTCGCTCCGGACTTTTTCGGCTGCTTGACATTCCCCCAACTACAGTCGGGGGATTCTTACGCAGTCCATAGACAAACTCGCAAAGGCGCTGTCAAGACGCCCCTAGA
>NZ_JANSJA010000285.1:0-24367 GCF_047462335.1 Synechococcus sp. H60.1 | reverse complement strand
TTGAAGACTAGAAAAGAAATGGGTACAGCAAGCTTAGACCCCTTCGCATAGGTTCAATCGTGAGGGAGCAAAAAGCATGTTTTGGCAGTGGCAGCGACCTTTGGCCTTGCCTGCTCCAGTGGGACGCAACTGGGCCGTTGGCATGGGAGCAGGGATCGCCTGGCTGACCTCTGGGCCGGCTCTTGCTCACCACGTTTTGGGCGGGAGATTGCCGGCCACAGGATGGGAAGGATTTCTCTCGGGGCTGGCTCACCCTGTTATTGGCTTAGATCACCTGGCCTTTGTGGTGGCCATTGGTCTCATTGCGGCAGGGCAGCCCTGGCGCTATGGGATCCCGCTGGGCTTTGTGCTGGCCGGTCTGGTGGGCACCGGGATCCACCTGGCCGGCTGGGATCCCCTGGGGCTGACGGAGTTGGCTATTGCCTGCTCCATAGTTCTCTTTGGCCTACTGCTGGTTCAATCGCGGCAGATCCCAAGTTGGCTTTTGCTGCTGTGGGGATCCCTGGCGGGGCTATTCCATGGCTATGCCTATGCCGAAGCGATCATCGGTGCCGAACCCATGCCCTGGCTGGGCTATCTGCTGGGGTTGAGCACCGTTCAATATGGGGTAGCGCTCCTTGCCCTCTGGGCGGCTGAAACCTGGGCAGAGAGGATCCCTGGCTTAATCCGCAGTGCCGGCTGGATGATTGCAATAGTGGGGGCTATATTCCTAACGTTGGCGGTGGTGAGCTCCTAGACACCCTTGCACTGGGGATCCCCAATCCGGTACAAGGATAACGGTGAAGATGAGTAACAACAAGGGGAGATCCCATGGAGCGCACCTTTATCGCCATTAAGCCAGACGGCGTGCAGCGGGGTCTGGTGGGCACCATCATCCAGCGCCTGGAAAGCCGGGGCTACCAATTGGTGGGCCTAAAGCTGGTGCAGGTAAGCCAAGAGCTGGCGGAAGCCCACTACGCTGAACACAAGGAGCGCCCCTTCTTCCCCGGTTTGGTGAAGTTCATCACCTCAGGGCCGGTGGTGGCCATGGTCTGGCAGGGCAAAGGGGTGATTGCTGCCGCTCGCAAGCTCATTGGCAAGACCAACCCTTTGGACGCCGAGCCGGGCACCATCCGCGGTGATTTTGGCATTGATATTGGCCGCAACCTCGTCCATGGCTCCGATGGCCCCGAGACCGCCCAACGGGAGATCGCCCTTTGGTTCCAGGAATCCGAGCTGGTAAGCTGGACGCCCGCCACCCAAAGCTGGATTTACGAGTAGGCATGGCCGGTGGCAGCAAAATGGCTCGTCGCGTCGATCCCTAGTTCTCTTCTCCCTTTGAACAGAGGCTAGAGATAAAAGGCAAAGCCAAGCTGGCCCTAGCCAGAACGGGAATCAACGCCGACAGGCTCAGAAGCGGCGGAGCTTTCGCTGGGATCCGGGAGATACAGCCGCTCTTCCGAGGCATCGTACTCAAAGAGCTCCGCATAGCGCCCCCAGTCAACGGCTGTAGCAAACTGCCGCTCAGCTTCCTCGTGGGGAAAATGTTCGTCCCAGAGATCCAAGAAGAAGTCCGCCCGCATGGAGCGGCTGTTTTTTTCTTCCAGCGTCTGCAGGATGCTCTTGAAGACCGGCACCCGTGCCAAAAGCTGCTGTCGGAAGAGATCCTTGCTGCGCAAGATGGTGGTGTTGGCAAAGTCTTGGCCGATCTCGGTCAGTTGTACCACCCTGCCGCTTACCTCGGCAAAGCCCAACAGCACCGCCGCATCCAAAATCGGCAGCAAGTCATCCACCGCCAGTTGCAGCCGCTCGGCCAGCTCGGCAATCTCTACCCGTGCCTGCGGCCATTCCACAATCAGCTCCAGCAAACCACTGATGCCGCCCACCCGCGCATGGGGCAGGGGCAGCGCGTAGGGAGAAGTTGCCCTACTGCTTACCGAAGTGGGGGCAGCCACCTCGCCGGTTACCGGGATCTCCGGATTGGTCATGATCTCGTAGATGTAGTCCACCAGGGACTTAAATCGAGGATCCGTACGTTCGTGGGGCCGCGGCAGGTCGATCTTCACCTCTCCCCGGATCCGCCCCGGCTTGGATCCCAGGATCACCACCCGATCCGCCAAAAACACGGCCTCTTCGATGTTGTGGGTAACGATGAGAATGCTCTGGGAAGGGAAGGCCTGGGTGTTCCAGAGCTCGTCGATCTCCCCCCGCAGGTTCTCCGCCGTCAGCACGTCCAGAGCGCTGAAGGGCTCGTCCATAAACAGCACCTTGGGCTCTAGAACAAAGGCGCGGGCAAAGCCCACCCGCTGCTTCATGCCCCCCGAGAGTTCCTTGGGGTAGGCGTTCTCGAACCCATCCAGGCCCACCAGGTCGATGGCCTTGAGGGCCCTTTGCCGCCGGATCTCGCGCGGGATCCCTTGAGCCTGCAGCCCCAGCTCCACATTTTCCTGCACCGTCAGCCAGGGCAAGAGAGCAAAACTCTGAAACACCATGGCCACATCCGGGTTGGGGCCCCGCAGAGGACGTCCATTGCTCAACACTCGCCCTTCGCTAGGCGGGATCAGGCCCGCCATGATGCGCAGCAGGGTGCTTTTGCCGCTGCCGCTGCGGCCCAACAAAGCCAAAACTTCCCCTGCCCGCACTTGCAAATCTATCTGGCTTAAAACCGTAAACTCGCCCTTGCCCTCCGGCAAAGGAAAGCGCTTGTAGACCCTCTCAACTTCGATCAGAACCGGAGAAGCTGCAGAACTCATATCAGATAGCCTCAAAGATTAAAGGTGATATTTTTCTTCTGCCAATTGATACAACCGCCGCCAGAAAAGGCGATTGATGCCCACCACAAACAAGCTCATCATGCCAATGCCCAAAGTAATGCGGGGCCAATCTCCCACCGCCGTTGCCTCAGCGATATAGGTGCCCAATCCCGTAGCCTTGAGAGTGGTGGATCCCCAGGCCACGATCTCCGAGACAATGCTAGCGTTCCAAGCGCCGCCGCTGGCCGTGATCCCCCCGGTAACCCAGGCAGAAAAGATCCCCGGAATAATCAGCTTTTGCCAGAGCTGCCATCCCCGCAAGCCCACGTCCACGGCCATCTCGCGCAAATCTGTGGGAATGCTCTGGGCGCCGGCAATGGAGTTAAAGAGAATGTACCACTGCGCTCCCAACGACATCAGCAAAATGCTGCCCCACTCAATGCTAATTTGGGTGCGGATGAAAAACAGCGTGGCAAATGGAAAGAGGAAATTGGCCGGAAAAGCTGCCAGAAATTGCACCACCGGCTGCAGCAACTTTGCCAGGCGTGGATTAAAGCCGATGGCCACTCCGATCGGCGTCCAGATCACGGTGGCGAAAACCAACAGCACGCTGACCCGCAGCAGGGTGAGGATCCCCAGCCCAAAGGTCAGCAGCACCTCCCCGAAACCCACGGTGGTGGACACAAAATGAACAATCCAAATCCCGATCCCGCCAATGGCCAGCCAAGAGAGCTGAGTCAACAGCCGCTCGCGGCGTCGCTCCGCCTCGGGATTGGGTGGATCCCCCCAGCGCGGGCGAGTTAAATAGGACAACAGCCGATCCGCCAATTCTCGGAAGGGAGCCAGCCAATTGCCCAGCAACCGCGGGATCCGTGCTGTGGTTAGCAGATCATACAGCCACGACTCCGGGGCAGCCGCACCGGCGCTCTGCTCCAGGCGAAACTTATCCGACCAGGCCACCAGAGGCCGCCAGAAGAGCTGATCCACCAGCAGGATCACCACCGCCATGGTCAAAAGCGCCCAGCCCAACTTGGGCAGATCTTCAGCTTGAATGGCGGCTTCCACATAGGATCCCAGGCCGGGCAGGGTGTACTCCTGGTTAAGCACGCTGATGGCCTCGCTGGCGGCCACAAAGAACCATCCCCCGCCAAAACTCATCATGGCGTTCCAGATGAGGCCCACCATCGCCGCCGGCACTTCCAACTGGATGAAGCGCTGCCAGCCCGACAAGCGGTAGAGGGTAGCCGCTTCCACCAGCTCCTGCGGCAGGGTGCGCAAGGATTGGTAAAAGGAAAAAGTCATGTTCCAAACCTGGCTGGTGAAGATGGCGAAGATAGAAGCCGCCTCCAGACCCAGCAGGCTGCCGGGAAAAAGTGCGATGAAGCCGGTAACGGTAATGGAGAGAAACCCCAACACCGGCACCGATTGCAGGATGTCCAGCAAAGGGATCAAAATTCGCTCCGCCCAGCGGCTTTTGGCGGCGATATACCCGTAGATCAGGGTAAAAAGGGTGGAAAAGAAGAGGGCGATGAACATGCGCAAGGTGGAGCGGGCGGCGTAGTAGGGCAGGTTGCGCGGATCCAAGTCGATCTGAGGCACCACCGCCGGCGGCTGAAACTGCTCAAAAGCCCCCGTCCCCACCTGCGCCACCAAGGCCAGGAGAACCAACGTGCCCAGAATAATAGCCCCATCAGCAGCCCCAGCCGGCAGCCGACGGAGCACCTCCGGAGAAGGAAAAGTCCTCATGTCCCCTGAATAGGCCTGGGATCCGCGCTCAGTGTACACTGTTTGCGGTTAAGTTAAAAAGGGGTTCGAGCTGGAGGATCCGGCCTGCTATTCTTCCTCCGGCAACTCGGGAGGAGGTTCATTCCACCTGGGATCGTCGAGGATGGATTTTTTGGTTTCTTTGAGCTGTTTCCACAGTTGTTTAATTTGGCGATAGGCCTCTTCCGGGGTAATCTTGCCCCCTGTTTCTAAGCCACAAATCAGCGACACCTTATTGCTAAATTCCTGGAGATTGGCATCGAAAATTAAGTTCTGTGGCTTCACCTCACCCCAGTAGGGATAGCGAGGGGAAATAAATTCATCCTTGTTGTGAGAAGGGTTTGATTCTGTCATGTCGCAACCACACGGTGAAAGGCCTATTACAACGAGGTCAATATCAGAAGCGCAGTCGAGACAAATTCGTATCCAGGAATGGAGGCTATAGAAGTTTTTTCTTGACCGGCTTAGCTGGTTTGGGTGCTTTGGCGGGATCCGAGGGCGGATAGGGTTGAGCGGACTTTGGCTGTTGCCCGCGAGTGGGGGGGGGAGAGTGTTTCTTGAGTTTGGGGCGGGGAGTTGAACGCTTTGGGCGTGGCGGCGCTTTGAGCACAGGGCCGACAGGAGTTCCTGCCTCCACGTAGAGCAGGGATCCGCGGCGGCGCACCTGTAGATCCCAGAAGGTGCCCACTCCTTTGCCCGGCAAGGATCCGATCAGGCGCAGTTTAAAAGCCTGAGGCTTGGGAGCTGTTGCTGCAGGAGACGCAGTGCCCTTTGCCGTCTGGGCCCGCTGAGGGGAAGAGCTGGCGGAGTTCTTTTTGCTGGATTGACGGATTTTGACGATAATGAACCCTTTTTCCTGCGATTGGAAGACGACCTCGCCGCGAATGGAAAACCAGTCCGGCACCACCGTCGGACGGGATCCCTCTGGCAGGGTTTGCCCCATTTCTTCTGGGGCCCACACTCCCATCAATTGTACATGCAGATCTTGGCTCTTGTCGCGGGTGCGGGGATAGACCACCCACAAATAGTTGCGTTCTGGCTTCAGGTGCTTGCGCACCAGGCTCATTACCCGGCCTAGCAGTACCGCATTGAGATCTAAACCATCCGAGGTGCGCAAAATCCCGCGAGTGAAGTGGTTGGGCGAGGGAATGTACCGCCCCTCGATGAGGCCGATGGCCCGGTACTGCATCTCTTCCCCGGGCGGCGGGATGGGCTCTAGGCAAGGTCGCTCTCTTCCCATCGCTTTCTTCTGCTCTAGACTAGCGGCGGCGGCAGCAACAGGCAGGCCCCCACCAGAAGCTGACCCGACCTCTTGAGCTGATTCCCTGGGCTCGCTGGTTGAGGTGGGCCGGGGGGGCCGTACAATTCGGAGGGGAGGTCTCAGATCTGAGGACATCGTAACGGTTCCGTTGCAGTCAATCCAGGAGGTTTACCAGAATGCCTAGCGGTCGGCGACGACGCTCGTCTGGCAGTGCAAGACATCTGCTGTTGCCAAAACGGGGCTTACCTCTCCCTTTGACCCAAGACCCGCTCAACACACTACCGAGCCCCACAAGCTTTCCTCTTTTACTCCCGTCAGCAGACCCGCCCAGGGCCTGCGCCCAACCCATCGAGGTTCAGCAGTTGTCATCACTGTAGCTGAAGTCTAACCGATAGTAGCAACTGCTCCGGTTCAGGTTGCAGAATGTTGAGCTACAGAGCCGCACCCTTTCCTCGGCTTGCGCACGGCGGCCCAGGACGAAGCCAGCTATGCCAAGATCCCTCCCCTATCCCTTGTTGGGATCCGCCTCTACCCATGTCTGAGGGGTGAAGCTGCCGTGGAGGCCGTAGGGAATATGGTGCCGCAAGGGGATCCGCGCCACCGGGCCGGCTGCCAGGTTGGCAGCTTCTAGGATCACTACCTGCGAGCGCTGACTGGCGGCATCAAAGACCACTGTTACAATCCAGCCGGCTTCCTCCGCAGCGTCCTCAGGATCGGGGATGAATACCGGCTCTCCCACAAAGCCGCGCGGGGCAAAGCTGTATTGCTCACTGCGGCCTGTTGTCGTGTCTAGCCTAAGAATGGCCTGCAAGGGGGCGTTGGAACCGGGAGCATGGGTAGCCCCAATGTAGATATAGCGATGGGATCCCCCCATGCGGGCGGGGTGAATAGCCGGAAACTCCACCGAGCGATCAAGCAGGAGCTCCCGCTTAACCTTGCCCGTCTTGGGATCCAGCTCAAACCGCCACAGCTTGCCGGCTGGCACCTGGGCAAAGTCAATTTGCAAGTAGTCAGCCCCCGGCTCCAGGGCAGGGTAGGTTTCGTAGAGAACGGCATCGACCACCACCTGATCCCCAACGTCGTAGCCGTTAACAAAATGAAAGACAAACCCTGGCTCCGTTTGCAGTTGCAGCGGCTCGCCCTGTTGGGGAAATAGCCAGATGCGGGTGGGCTCTCCTTTTTTTAAGGTCAAGCAGGTGCCTGCCGGCTGCCAGCCCAACACATAGGGCAAGGGGTTAAAGGCCACCGGGTTCTGGAAGAAGATCCAGTAGCGGGGAGTCCAGACAAAGTCGTGCAGAAAGGCAAAGCTGGGCAGGCGGTAGTCCCGCTTTTCCACCAGCCGTCCTTGGGCGTCGACGCGGTAAAACACCAGTATGGAGGGGGGCCCTGTCTGCACCCCAAAGGCCATGAGATCCCCCGTGGCTGGATCCCGGCGGGGATGAGCCGTAAAAGGCTGGTTGGGGGCAAGGGCACCGGCAAAGGTTTCGATCCCTTCGGTGGCCAAGGTGGCCGGGTTCAGCCGATAGGGGGCGCTGGCCTCCCAAAGCGCTAGCAGCTTGCCGCCTTGGTAGATGACGTTGGTGTTGGCGGGATTTTTGAAGCGCAGATCGAGGAAATTGGCCCACCAGCCCCCCGGCTTCTGGGTGCCGAACACGCCGCGGTAGAGCACCCGTCCCGCCTTCTCCTCTGCCTCAAACTCGGGAGTGCGCACAAACCGGTTGCGGAAATGCACCCGCCCGCCTACAAAGGTGATGGCACACACCATACCGTCGCCGTCGAAGGGATGGCCATAGCGCTGGGATCCCGCCTCCAGCTTGCCGGGCCCATTGCGAAATAGGGTTCCCTGCAGCCTCTCAGGGAGCCGTCCCTCGATCTCTGTCACCCAATAGTCGTACTCGTGGGACAAAGAGCGGTAGCCCAACTGCCAGTCGGTGGTGCTGTAGGAGCGGGAAGCAACGCTGACCATGGCCAGTCTGCAAGCGACGCCTTCTATTGTTGCTTAAACTTTCGTAAAGTAGCCAGCCTTTCTCGATCCAGGTAGCGGGATCCCAAGATGGAGCTGCTCCAATTGAACTATGGTAGGAAATGCCCTAGCAGCCCTTGACAGGATGAACAGCGCTCATGTTTGATGCCCTCTCCGAGAAGTTGGAACTGGCCTGGAGAAAACTGCGCGGCCAGGACAAGATCACCGAAACCAACATTCAGGAAGCCCTGCGGGAGGTGCGGCGCGCCCTGTTGGACGCCGACGTCAACCTCCAGGTGGTGAAGCAGTTTATCGAGGACGTGCGGCAGGCCGCTCTGGGAGCTGAGGTCATCCTGGGGGTGACGCCAGACCAGCAGTTTATCAAGATCGTCCACGACGAGCTGGTGAAGGTGATGGGGGAGGCGAATGTGCCCATTGCCCAGGCGGAGCAGCCCCCCACCATTGTGCTCATGGTCGGCCTGCAGGGATCCGGCAAAACCACCACCTGTGCCAAGCTGGCTTTGTATTTGCGCAAGCAGGGCAAAAGGCCACTCCTGGTGGCCGGCGACATCTATCGTCCGGCGGCCATCGACCAGCTCAAGACCCTGGGCCAGCAGATTCAGATTCCTGTCTTCGACCTGGGCAAGACGGATCCCGTCGAGATCGCCCGCCAGGGAGTGGCAGCCGCGCGGGAACAGGGCTACGACTACGTTATCTTGGATACCGCCGGTCGCCTGCAGATTGACCTGGAGATGATGGCGGAGCTGGAGCGGATCAAGGCGGCGGTGCAGCCCCACGAGATCCTGCTGGTGGTGGACGCCATGATTGGGCAGGAGGCCGCCAACCTCACCCAGGCCTTCCACGAGCGGCTGGGTCTTACCGGCGCCATCCTCACCAAGCTAGACGGCGATACCCGCGGCGGGGCAGCCCTCTCCATCCGCCAGGTGTCCGGCCAGCCCATCAAGTTCGTCGGCGTCGGCGAAAAGGTGGAGGCTTTGGATCCCTTTTATCCGGATCGCATGGCCTCCCGCATTTTGGGCATGGGAGACATCCTCAGCCTGGTGGAAAAAGCCCAGGAGGCAATTGACCTGGGAGATGCCGCCGCTATGGCGGAAAAGATGATGACCGCCCAGTTCGATTTCACCGATTTCCTCAAACAAATGCGCCTGATCAAGCGCATGGGATCCCTGGCCAACTTGCTGCGGCTGATGCCGGGGATGGGGAAGATCAGCGAGGAGCAACTGCAAAAAGGACAAGACCAACTGGCCCGTGCCGAGGCCATGATCAACTCCATGACCCCCGAAGAGCGCCGCAACCCCGACCTCTTGGCCCGCAGCGTCAGCCGCAAGCGGCGGGTGGCCCTGGGCTCCGGCCACAAGCTGGAGGATGTCAGCCGCCTAGTGAGCGATTTTCAGCGCATGCGCGACATGATGCGCAGCATGAGCCTGGGCGGCCTTCCGGGGATGCCGGGTGGACGAGGCCCACTGCCGGTGGGCGGCCCCCAGTGGCGGGGACGTTCTGCAGCGCCGCCGCGACAGCAGCCCAGCCGCAAGCCGGGCAAAGGTGGGGGCAAAAAGGGAGGCGGCAGCCGCGGGTTTGGCAGCCATTGAGAGCGGCCCATGCCCTTCCATGTTGTTTTGGTAGCTCCGGAGATCCCAGCCAACACGGGGAACATTGCCCGCACCTGTGCAGCTACCCGCACGCCCCTCCACCTGGTGGATCCCTTGGGGTTTCGCCTCTCGGATCGCTACCTCAGGCGGGCAGGGCTGGACTATTGGGAGCACGTCCAACTGCATCGCTATCCCTCTTGGTCTGCTCTGGTGCAAGCCCATCCCGAGGCGCGGTTCTGGTGCTTTAGCGTGCGGGGCAAGGCCCTCTACACCGAGGTGGCCTATCAGCCCGGAGACTGGCTGGTGTTCGGCAGCGAAAGCTGCGGCCTGGATCCCATGTTCTTGGAAACTTACCCGAGCGTGCGGATCCCCTTGAGCGGGCCGGTGCGCAGCCTCAATCTCAGCAATGCGGTGGCGATCGCCCTCTTTGAAGCGTTGCGTCAACAGGGATTTTCCACCCAATGAGGCGAAGGCTGGCCGGACAAGGCGATGGGCGGCAAACTAACGGTGGTATCTATACAGGGGTGGCAGTGGAAGACAGGTCTGGGGCCGGTTTGGGCCAGCAACCTTTGCAGACCCGACAGAGGAGCCGGCAACTTGCCCAACGGCAGCGGGGCAGACCTGCTTGGCCCCCTTGGCCGCCCAGCCACTGGCCCCAGGGATCCCGGCTGGCGTGGCTTTTGGGGGAGCGGATCCCGACAGCCCGGCAACTGAACTTTCGCGTCGGGGCGGTGGGCCTCGTTCTGGCTGGTGCTCTAATGGGGGTGGGGGCACGTTTGGTCTATTTACAACACCACCAGGGCCCGCTCTTACAACAGCGGGCTGAGGCCCAGCAACGAGCCCAACTCCGACCCTTCCTCCCCCGCCGCTCGATTGTGGATCGCCACTCCGTAGCTCGGCAGCAGGCGGAGCTGTTGGCTGTAGATCGCCCTGTCTATACCCTTTGGGCCCACCCTCGCCTCTTCGGCAAGCGTACCCCCCAGGAGATTGCCACTGCTCTGGCCCCTCTGCTGCGGCGGCCAGTTGAGCAATTGACTCAGCAGTTGTCGGCCACTCACGCGGTACGGCTGGAGCGCTGGCTGTCGCCGGAAGTGGCGGCTCAAATTCAGGCTTTGTACCTGGACGGCCTGGAACTGGTGAGCGAGCGGCAGCGGGTCTATCCCCAGAAGGAAATGGCCGCCGAAGTGGTGGGCTATGTCGATCTGGATCACCGCGGCCAAGCGGGGCTGGAGTACTCTCAACAGGTCTTGCTGGAGCGGACGGTTCAGCCCGTCACCCTTCCCCGCGATGGCTACGGCCAGTTGTTGGCGGCCGAAGTGCCGGAAGGACTGTTGCAATCCCAGGAGACGGTGCTGCAACTCACCCTGGATATGCGGCTGCAGCGGGCTGCCCGCGCCGCCCTGAAAACGCAACTGGAACGGTTTCAAGCCCTACGGGGCACCGTGATCGTCCTGCAACCTCACACGGGAGAGATCCTGGCCCTGGTGAGCGAGCCCACCTACGATCCCAACCGCTACTTCGAGTATGACCCTGCCCTCTTTCGCAACTGGGCCGTTACGGATTTGTACGAGCCGGGATCCACCTTTAAGCCCATCAACATCGCCATTGGGCTGGATGCCGGCGCCTTCACGGCCAACGAACGGGTCTACGACGAGGGACAGATCTGGATTGGCCGCTGGCCTATCCAAAACTACGACTACCGGCAGCGGGGAGGCCATGGCTGGATGAGCGTCACCGATATCCTGCGCCAGTCGAGCAATGTAGGCATGGTCCATCTGATGCGCAAGCTGGATCCCCGCCAGTATTACAATGCCCTGCTGCGGTTGGGATTTAACGAGCCCAGCGGCGTGGATCTGCCCTTTGAACCGGCCAGCCGCCTGAAACCCCTGCGGCAATTCGTAACCGTGCCGGTGGAGCGGGCCACCGTTGCTTTTGGCCAGGGTCTGGCCCTGACCCCCCTGCAGTTGGCCGCCATGCATTGCATCATTGCCAACGGCGGGCTGAAAGTGCGGCCCCACGTGGTGCGCGGTCTGGTTGAAAAGGATACCGACACCTTGGTTTGGGGATCCCCCCAACCCCAGCCGGTACGGGTGTTGTCGGAGCAGGCCACCCTGGCGGTGCGCATCCAAATGCGGGACGTGGTGGATTTTGGCACCGGGCAATCGGCCAAGATCGAGGGATATGAAATCGGCGGCAAAACAGGCACGGCCCAGAAAGCAGGGCCGCAGGGAGGCTATCTGCCCGGCAAGCGCATCACCAGTTTTGTGGCCTATTTCCCCGCCCTTCGCCCCCAGTACGTGATCTTGGCCGTGATCGACGAGCCGCGGGGAGAAGATGCCTTTGGATCGACAACGGCGGCTCCTGTGGTTCGCTCGGTTATCCAGGAGATCATCACCCTGGAAGGGATCCGCCCCAACTCCACCTAGCCTCTGGCCCCCGGGCGAAAGCTGGGATCAGGACTGGCTGCCCTCGGCATCCGACTTCGCTGCCACCCGCCAGCTTAGTTTAGCGTTGAGATAAAAGTTCCAAAATACAACAATGCCAATTGCAATCAAGTTAGCCAACAGATAGTGAATGCCCAGGCGCTCACTCAGCAAGATCAACAACGAAGAGTTGAGCAGCAAGCCGATCAGGCAAATGACATTAAACTTAACCAATCGCTTCAGACGATTCCAGAGGCCTGGCTGTAGCCGAGTGACATGGCGAAAGGTCCACAGGTCGTTCCAGAGGAAGTTGTTGAGAATGGCCACCTCAGAGGCGATGAGTTTGCTGATAGCCAGATCCCACCCTAAGTTGTTGGGATCGTGCAACAGATACAGCAACGTCATATCCACAAACGTGCCGGATAGGCCGACCGTGCTAAAGCGCAAAAAGGATCCCATCTGGCCTAGGGAGAAGCGAAGAGCAATAAGGTGGTGGAGATACTGGAGGCAGGTTTGCAGTTGGATTTTGCTCTCGCCGTTTTGGCGCTCCTGGAAGATATAGCCGACCTCAGCTATGGTCTTCACCCGGCCCCGCGCCAGCACCTCGATCAAGAGCTTGTAGCCCTTGGGGCTGAGCGGGATCCCGGCAATGGCTTGGCGTCTAACCAGAAACAACCCGCTGAGCGGATCCAACACCCGCCTGAAAACCCCCGGCAGCAAAACCAGCCCAATAGCCTGGGCTCCCCGGGAGACGAGGCGCCGGCCCAGGTTCCAGTGGCTCACCCCCCCCGACTCCGCGTAGCGGCTGCCCACCACCAGGTCTGCCCCTTGCTGAATAGGGGGCCACAACTTGAGGATGATCTCTGGCGGATGCTGCAAGTCTCCATCCATCACCCCCAGCACCTCGCCGCGGGCAACTTGCCATCCCCGTAACACGGCGGTAGCCAGGCCCCGTTCGTGTTGGCGGCAGATAACCTGCAGTTGGGGGAATTCCTCTTGTAGTTCTTGGGCCACTTTGGCCGTGCAATCCGGGCTGTTGTCATCTACCACAATCAGCTCGTAGGCTCCTGGCAGAATTGCGTCCAGGTGGGCACACAACTGCCGGATTAGGCTGCCAATGCTGGAGGCCTCGTTGTAGGTGGGGATAACCAGCGAAAGTTGGACAGGGCTAGGCCGGGAAAGAGGCGGGATCTGAATAGGGACTGCCGAAACTTTGGGAGGGTTGGAGGAAGCAGGAGCTGCATAAGGCATTCAGCAGGCCATCCAAAAACGATGGTAAAGGATCCTGAGCATAGAGCTTGAGTGCGGGTCAAGCTGAAACCTTGGAGCTGTTTCGCTTCGCAACAGCGCCACGCGCCACCGGCGCAAATGATCCCCTATCGTACCGATGGATGAGCTCTAGAACTAGACTTTTCTCTCCCTACCCAGCTCGCCGAGGCTAGGGGGATCCTGTCGAAGGAGTCATCAACACAGGCATCTCGGCCTGGGCAGAGTCGGGCTCAGGCAAGGGTGGGGCAGGGGCAGGACTGGGGTAGGGAATGCGCTCGTGGTTGGACTCTCGCCAAACTTCCACAAAAGCCTCGGCCACTATCTCCAGATCCTCCAGCGTCAGGCCGCTATCGACCAGTTGGCCATCTTGCCAACGGGCCTGGGCAATTTTGCGGACAACAGCCTTGGCCCGCTCAACCACCTCAGGGCCAAAGCCGTCGCTCAGGGTCATGCTGCGCAGGGCCGCCTCACAAGCATCGGCAAGCATTACCACCCCTGTCTCCTTGCTCTGGGGGATGGGGCCATCGTAGCGGAACAGCTCCTCGGGCACCGGCTGATCCCCGGCTTTCAGCCGAGCCTGGTGGTAGAAATAGGCGATCAAAATTGTTCCCTGGTGTTCGGGAATGAAGGCCCGCACAGCGGTGGGCAACTTGTACTGCTTGGCCAGGCGCAGTCCATCGCTGACGTGGGCCTTGATGATCTGGGCGCTGCGGTAGGGATCGTCCAGTTGCGTATGAGGGTTGAGGCCGCCCATCTGGTTTTCGATGAAGTAGCGGGCCTGCAGCATTTTGCCGATGTCATGGTAGAGGGTGCCGGTGCGCACCAACTCCACGTTGAGGTTCAGCTTCTGGGCAGCTCGTTCCGCCAAGGTGGCTACAAACAGGGTGTGCTGGAAGGTGCCGGGGGCTTCTGCCGCCAGCCGCCGCAGCAGGGTGCGGTTGGGGTTGCTCAACTCGATGAGGCGAATGGGGGTGGCTAGGTCGAACAAGCGCTCCAGGTAGGGGCTGGCTCCCAGCGCCACAATGCTCCACCCCAGCGTGATCCCTCCCCCCAAGGCCATCGCCAATAGGTCGATGCCGCCAGTTGTGGTCAAGCTAACAGCCGCATAGGTGAGCATCTGCACCGCCGCCGCCCCTCCTCCCAACAAGGCCAGCTCTTCCCGAGAGCGGGAGCGCCCGGCCAGGGCGCAGGCCACCACACTGCCGGAAAGCAAGGGTGCGAAGGTGAGCAGATTGGCAGAGGAGACCAACGGCAAAAGTAACGCCTGGCCCACCACCACCACCAGGCCCAGCCCTGCCCCGTAAAAACTGCCCAGCAACAGCCCCACCGCCGGCAAGGAGCTGAACTCCAGCTTGAACAAAGTTGCCACAAGCGGAGCAGTCAGGGAAACCATCAGGATCAACACCCGATCCCGGCGGCGCAATCCCGGCTGCAAGCGTTGCTGCAAGGGGACGAAAATGGCCAAGCCCAAGCCCATAACGCCAGCCACCCCCACCAGGCCCCAGACGTTGATCCTGCGCTGGGTAAAACCAAAGTGATCCAAAATCAAAAAGATCTCGGGGGTGATGATCTGATCTGCTCGCACAATCACCTGGTTTTCCGCAACCGAGATCAGGACGGGCTCAACTTTTTCCAGCTCGGCGCGAATGCGCTGCTCGGTGCGCTGCGGATCCACCTCCAGATTGGGGATCAGCACCTGCTGCAGCCACTGATAGACCAGCCCCTGCAGCTCCTGCCGCTGGGCGGCACTGCCTGGAAAGGCCAGCTCGTCCAGTTGGGCTTGGATCCCTTCAGCGCGCACCTCGCGGGGCAGGCCATCCACAATGCCTATCTTCTGCAGGCGCTCCAAGACCCGCCGGCTCAGGCCCTGGAGCTGCTGCCACTCAGTCTCTGTTAAGTTGAGAACCGTGGCCGCGACAGGGGGGGTGAGCTGTTCCAGAGCCGCCAGAGCCGCCCGATAGCGCTGTTGTGCCGCCTCCACCTGGGCAATTAACTGGGTATAGGGATCCGTGGCCGCCATCTGAGTGGCCGCCCCATCCAACCAGGCCCGCTGCCAAACCTCGACCAGCTCTTGCCGGGCCCGCTGCTCTGGAAAAAGCGGCTCCAGACGTCCAGCAACCTCTTCCGACAGCGAGTGAGTGGCTGCACGGGTGCGGATGGCCTCTTGTCGGACACGAGCCTGAAGGAGTTCCCACTCTTCTGGGGCAAGCTGGCGCAGGTAGATCTGCGTTGGCAGAGATAGCAATTGGACAGAAACATAGGGCAGAGAACCTGCCTCTTGTCGGATGGCCTCCACCGCTGCCAGGAGAGCCTCCAGATTTTGCCGCATGCTCTCGTTGGCGGTGCTGTTGATTTTGAGGGCTTGCACCACGCGCCGTCGCGCCTCGGCCTGCCGGGCCTGGGTAGCCTCCACATCTTCGATCTCTGCCGCAGCAGGAGCGAGGAAGGTTTGCGGGGAGCGGCTGCCGACGGTCAGTTGCGGCTCGTTGTAGTAGCGGATCCCGTGAACAGCAGTGAGGGAGAGAAGCGCTAGGGTATAGCCGGCAACCCGCTCCGGCAGGGGGGGCCTGCTCTTGCGAGGAGAGGCTGCCTGGCGTCGCCGAGTCCAGTGTTCCACGATGGGGCTGAGCAGGTTTTTCATGCGATTTGCCTGGCAGCGTCTTTCTCTTTTCTATCCCCTTTTGCCCCCCTAGCCCAGGAGATAGCCTAGTCGCCAATGGTAATCTGCCCAATCATGCCCGCTTCGGCGTGGCCGGGAATGGTACAGACCAAAGAATAAACTCCAGATTTCAGGGGAATAAACTGCCACTCCACTGCCGCACCTGGCTTCAGCTCCAGTTCTCGGATCTGGCCCTTGATTTCCACGCCGGCCACTTCCAACTTGCGAGTCCAAACGGCATCGGCAAAATCTTTGGCGCTGAAATAGTGCTTCAACTGGCTGGGGTTGCTCAAGTGCAAACGGTAGAGGTTGCCGTTGCGAAAAAAGAGCTCCTTGGGCACAAACACCAACTGGTTATCGGCAGTACCTAACTCGACAGCTTTGTCCTGGGGCGTTTGCCGCGACAGATCCCGCGCCCAGGCCGGATGCGGGATCCCGCCGATCGACATCCCCAGACAGAGGCTCAATATCAGGAGATAACGCAACCCACGCAACATAACCCCAACATGAAAACTCGGCCTGAAAACCCAAGATAGCAGTTCAAGCGGGAGTGAAGAGATCTGCGCCTTGGCAGAGCTGCACCGTCGGGACTGGCCCGCCCACTTCCAGTCGTTCCATCGCCACAGCGGCAACGTAGCCCTCGGCAACCCGCAGGGGCAGGGTCAGCCAGCAGGGATCCCCAGCCGCGGCCCTGGCTCTGGCCAGCCCCACGCCCATGGCTTTCAGGAGAGCCTCTTTCTGCGTCCACAGCTCCAGGAAAACCCTCTCCCGCTCTGCCGGTGGACAGGCCAACAGACGAGCCTGCTCGGCGGCGGAAAAATAGCGTCGGGCAATGCGTGGCCAGCGGGGCACGGGTCGGATCCACTCCAAGTCCACCCCGATCCGGGCTTGCCACATCAGGCCGACCAGGACGCGCTCGCGGGAGTGGCTGAGGTTGAACTGCAGCGGTAGGGGTGGATCCGGCCAATAGGGCTTGCCGGCGGCGGTGTAGCCGAGGGGGATCGCGCGGGGAGGGAGGCCGCTGTAGCGGCCAAGCAGGGTTCGCAACAGCAAACGACCACCCAGAAAGCGACGCCGATCCTCCATCCGCTGTAAACGCTCCGCGCGCTGCCGTTCCTCATGGGAAAGAAGGTCGAGCTGGGAGAGCAACTCCGCCAGCGGCGGCAAGACTTGTAGCCACAGGTGCACCTCCGACTTCGCCAGCAACAGTTGCAGGGATCCCGCCGGGGAAGCTGCCGTCTCGCCGAAGTTGGGTATGGACAGTCCTAGGGAATAAGGATGCGGTAACATGACCTTGAATTGGTGGGGTTGGCAACACCCCCTAAACAGTACAC
Organism: Synechococcus sp. H60.1; assembly: GCF_047462335.1. Lineage (NCBI taxonomy): Bacteria > Bacillati > Cyanobacteriota > Cyanophyceae > Synechococcales > Synechococcaceae > Synechococcus > Synechococcus sp. H60.1. Next base: position 7,352 of record NZ_JANSJA010000285.1, on the reverse strand, counting down.
CCCTTCCTGCAGGCGCCCGCGAGGCTCGGCCCAACCTGATGTCCTCCTTCCAGTATCCACCCCGCCCAGACCGTGTCCGCGCCGCTCGTCAGCAGGCCATCCGCCAGGGGATCCTCTGGCTGTTGTTGGGATTCACGGCTGTGTTGTCAGGTTCTGCCGGTGCCTTCTTGGCCGTGATGCTGCCTCGTCAGGTGATTCCCACCTCCCTGACTGCCAAAGAACAGGAGGCCTTCCGACCGGATGCCCTGCGCGCTGCCGCTCTGGATCGATCCTTGCACATTCTCATCCTCGGCACCGACAACCCGGATCCCACCCTGCCTTCGTCCACAGAACGGGAGCGTCTCAACACCCGCACCGACACCATCCTCTTGGCCCGTTTTGATCCACAGGCGCAGCGGATCACTGTCCTATCCATCCCTCGCGATACCCGCGTGCGCTTGCCTGGCTTTGGTGTAACCAAGATCAATGCGGCCAACTTGGCAGGGGGCCCGGCGCTGGTGGCCCAGGTGGTCAGCACCTTGCTGGGCGGGATCCCGATTGACCGCTATGTTCGCCTCAATACCGAGGCCCTGGAAGCTTTGATTGACGCAGTGGGGGGTGTGGAGGTCTATGTGCCGGAGCCCATGCACTATGTGGATCACACGCAGCAGTTGTTTATTAACCTAGAGCCTGGCTGGCACCGCCTCAATGGCGAACAAGCCCATCACTTTGCCCGCTTCCGCCGCGACCACCTGGGCTTGGGGGATATCGGTCGGGTACAACGGCAACAGGAGCTGCTGCGGGCCCTGAGCCGGGAACTGCTCTCCCCTGCCGTCTGGCCGCGCATCCCGAAGGTTTTGCAGGTCGTCCGCACCCACCTAGAGACCAACCTCACCTGGGAAGAGGTTCTGAGCTTGGCCAAGTTCGTCCTCACCTCTGGGGACGATCGCATCGACCTGGTGCTGTTGCCGGGCCGCTTCAGCCAGCCGGGAGAGTTTGCCACCAGCTACTGGCTGCCAGATTTGGCCGGGATCCGCCGCCTGGCCGTGACCCACTTTGGCCTGGAGGCGGAAGTAGCTCCCATCTCGCCGCACCGCCTGCGCATAGCTGTGCAAAATGCTACCGGAAAGCCGGGGATGGCCCGCCGCGTGGTGCAAGAACTGGTTCGACAGGGCTATACCCAGGTTTTTGCCGTCGAAGACAGCCCCCAGGTGTTGCCGCAAACGGAGATCCTCGCCCAAAGCGGGGATCGGGAAGGAGCCAAGCAGGTTCGCGCTGCCCTTGGCCTGGGAGAGCTGCGGGTGGAATCCACCGGCGTTCTCAACTCCGACATCACCATTCGCGTTGGGCAAGATTGGGCCCACCAGCTTACCCTTGATATCGACCAGGCGCAGAGTCCGGCCAGAGGGGCTCAGCTCTAGAGCCGGTTCGGTTGCGGGTGCGGATTTCTGGAAAAAGTTCAGCTTGTCGGGGCCTTTGCTACCTCTGTAGATTGGCACTGAGCTTGTTGAAGTGCCGAGCCATCTATGACTGTGCTGGAACAGGGATCCATCACCATCCACACCGAGAACATTTTCCCCATCATCAAGCAGTCTCTCTATTCGGATCGGGAGATTTTTTTGCGGGAGCTGATCTCCAATGCTGCCGATGCCATTGCCAAGCTCAAGATGGCCAAACTGGCCGGCGAAGTGGCGGATCCCCCGGAGCCGGAGATCGTGATCGCGCTCAACAAAGAGGCCAAGACCCTCTCGGTCAGCGACACCGGCATCGGTATGACTGCCGAAGAGGTAAAAAAGTACATCAACCAGGTGGCCTTTTCCAGCGCTGAGGAGTTCCTTCAAAAGTACAAAGGCAAAGACGCAGAACAGGCGATCATTGGCCACTTTGGCCTGGGATTCTATTCCTCTTTTATGGTGGCGCAGCGGGTGGAGATCGACACCCTTTCCTATCAGCCCGGCAGCACACCTGTGCAGTGGTCTTGCGACGGCAGCCCAACTTTTACCCTTTCCGATTCACAGCGCTCCGCCATCGGCACCACCGTCACCCTTTACCTCAGCCCGGATAGCGAGGAGTATCTGGAGCCAAGCCGCATCCGCGAATTGGTGCGCAAATACTGCGACTTCATTCCCGTCCCTATTAAACTCAACGGAGAAGTCATCAATCGCCAGAAGCCCCTCTGGAAGACTCCTCCCTCTGAGCTCAAGGATGAGGATTACCTAGAGTTTTACCGCTACCTCTATCCCTTCCAAGAGGATCCCCACTTCTGGGTACACATCAACACGGATTATCCCTTCATCGTGCAAGGGATCCTCTACTTCCCCAAGTTGCGCCCGGATATCGATCCCACCAAGGGCCAGGTCAAGCTATTTTGCAACCAGGTTTTTGTCCAGGATAACTGCGAAGAAGTCATTCCCAAATTCCTCCTGCCTCTGCGCGGTGCCATCGACAGCCCGGATATTCCCCTCAACGTCTCCCGCAGCTTCCTGCAAAATGATCGCACCGTCAGGCGCATCGGGGATCACATCGCCAAAAAGGTGGCGGATCGCCTCAACGAGCTTTACAAAGAAGACTACGAAAAATATGTCAAGGTCTGGCCCGATATCAGCCTCTTCATGAAATTTGGGGCGATGAACAACGACAAGTTCTTCGCCCAGATTAAAGACATTCTCATTTTCCGAGTGGCCGGATCCCCTGCCGATAAACCGGAGTACGTGACCCTCAAAGCATACCTGGAGCGCACGCGGGAAAAGCAAAACAAGCGGGTTTACTACGCCACCGACGAAGCGGCCCAGAGCGCCTACATCGACCTGCACCGCTCCCAGGGCCTGGAGGTCATCATGCTGGATAGCTGGATTGACAGCCATTTCAGCAGCTTCCTGGAGCGGGAGTATCGGGAAGAAGGGATCCAATTTAAGCGGGTGGATTCCGAGCTGGACGAGACGCTGATCCAGAAAGACAAAGCTGCCGATCTCGTCGATCCCATCACACAAAAAACCCGCAGCGAAAAGCTGGTGGATCTGTTCCGTCAGGCTTTGGGCAAAGAGAAGCTGCAGATCAAAGCCGAGGCCCTCAAGTCTGAGTCAGTTCCGGCTATGATCCTGCTGCCGGAGGCGCTGCGGCGCCTGCAGGAGCTCAATGCCATCCTGCAACAAAAGCCCATAGAGTTTCTGGAAGAACACACCCTAGTTCTCAACACCGCCCACCCCTTGATCCAAAACCTGCAGGCTCTGGCCGAGGAGGGGCGGGATCCAGAGCTGGTCAACCTCATCTGCAATCACATCTACGATCTGGCGCTGATTACCCAGAAAAGCTTTGACCCGTCAGCCGCACGGGCCTTTGTGCAGCGCTCCAACGAGGTGCTCACCCGTCTAACCCGCCGTCAGTAGGCGGCACTCTCCAAAGTTACCCCCGGCTGCAGCGCCTCTGCTCCACCGGGCAGAGAGGGACGGGAGGCCGCTCCATTGTTGCCAGCCCTGTCACTCCCTTGCAACAGGGGAGCTACTTGGCGCATCAGGGTGGCCATCTCCAGGGCACTCATGGCGTATTCCCAGCCTTTGTTGTTCTTGATCCCGGCCCGCTCCAGCGCCTGCTGCAGAGTATCGGCAGTGAGGATCCCGAAAATGACTGGCACGCCGGTGCGAAAACTCGCTGCCGCGATCCCCTTGGCCACCTCTGCTGCCACATAGTCAAAGTGAGGGGTTTGGCCGCGAATCACCGCCCCCAAGCAGATGATGGCATCGTAACGGCGGGACTGGGCCAGTTGGTGGGCTACCACAGGCACCTCAAAGCTGCCGGGCACCCAGTAATAGTCCACCTGCTGGCTCTCCGAGCTGACATCGATGCCATGCCGCTTCAGGGCATCCTGGCACCCCTCCAACAATTTGCCGGCAATCAAATCGTTAAACCGACTGATAACAATGGCCAGACGCAGATCCCCCGTCTGAACAAAATTGCCTTCGTAAACTGCCATCTGCACTGCTCCGGGAAAAAACCACGGGTTGCTCCACACCGCAAAACCGTGTTTTCTTATCGTGAACGACTCCCGACCCTCATCTTCGTTGAGTCAACACACCATGGCTTACCCACGCTGCGCGCACCGATAGCGTACGGGCTTCACGCTTCACAGACTTGTTGGTACAGAGGTCTCAGCGTGCGGCCACCGTGCGACCCACGGCGGGAAACTCTCCAGAGATTGAACTTGTTCTCCTTAACTGTAGCAGGAACGGCTTTCATCCCGACACTGATTGGCTCTTGAGTAAACAAAATTACAGTGTGGGGCTTGCTGCCGATGAAGCCAATGCACCCTTCTCCTCCGGATCTGCCCAAACAGGGGTGGCGGCACCTGGCCTTCGGCATTCCCCCAGAGCTGAACGGCTCGCCAATCCCTCCCCGTCCTCCAGAAGAAGAGCCTGCGGAGACGCGCTCGAGCCGGCGGGCCCTCAGGGAAATCTCGCCAAGGGTCATAGCCTCAGGGAAATCTCACCAAGGGTCATAGATTGAGGTTTATGATTTAAGAGTAAATCTTTAGTGCTCCTTGATTCTCCATGAAGGCCATTACGCTGCACCAGTTACAAATCTTCGAGGTTGCTGCCCGTCATCTCAGCTTCACCCGTGCCGCTGAGGAGCTTTACCTGACCCAGCCCACGATTTCCATGCAGATCAAGCAATTGAGCAAATCGGTGGGGTTGCCGCTGTTTGAACAGGTGGGCAAGCGGCTCTATCTCACAGAGGCGGGGCAAGCTTTGTACCAGACTTGCCAAAAAATCTTTGAGCAGTTGAACCAATTTGAGATGACCCTCGCCGACCTAAAGGGGTTAAAACAGGGACGGCTGAGCATTGGGGTTGTCACCACTGCTAAGTACTTTATTCCTCGCCTGCTGGGGCTATTTTGTCAGCAGTACCCCGGCATCGATGTATCCCTCAAGGTGCTGAACCGGCAGCAGGTTCTGGAGGGGCTAAGCAACAACATGGATGATCTCTATGTAATGGGGATGCCGCCGGAAGATTTGGATGTAGTGGCGCAACCCTTTCTGGAAAATCCCTTGGTGGTGATGGCTCCTATTCACCATCCTTTGGTGGGCCAGAAGCGGATCCCCCTGGCCCGTATTGCTCAAGAGCCCTTCTTGGCCCGCGAGCCCGGCTCCGGCACCCGCATGGCAGTGGAGCGGCTCTTCGACAAACATAACCTCAAGCTCAACATCCGCATGGAGATAGGCAGTAGCGAAGCCATTCGCCAGGGCATCATTGGCGGGCTGGGCATTTCGGTTTTGTCTCAGCATGTGTTGGCTCTGGGGGATTGGCAACACCATTTGGCCATTTTGGATGTGGAAGAGTTTCCCATCCGTGGATTTTGGCATTTGGTCTATTTGCGCTCCAAGCGCCTCTCGGTGGTAGCCAAAGCTTTTGCCGATTTCCTGCTTTCTCAAGTTTCTCAAATGGATCTGGATCTTCCTCCTAAAGAGCTGCACAGAGCCAACTCAAATCCCAATCCAGATTGGCTTTCTGGCAAAGGGGATAGACTGCAGCCGCCAGCTCTTGTTTCAACCCCTGGAGGCTCCGAATATCATGGGTAAAAAAGACCTGTAAAAATGCCAAATAGGCCCGTGCCCAATCGTCTTCGGGATCCAGCTCGACAATCCGCTGAAAATGCTGCTGGGCTGCTTCTGGCTGCAGCAGCGCTACCTCCATTAGGCCCAGTTCGTAGTGGCTTTGAATTTGGCGCTCGATTTGGCCTTGGTCAGCAGCCTGTTGCTGTTCTCCCTCCAGAAGCTGGCGTGTCAGGATGCGATCCGGGTCGGTTGCGAAAGTGGCATACTGCAAGGTTGTCCAGGCGTTGAGGTAGAGGGAGAGCGCCTCCAGATCCCCAGCCGCAGCCGCCCTAGCTGCCTGTCGCAGGGGAAAGAGGAGATCTCCTGGCGGGATAAGGGATCCCTTTTCCCTACCGGGAGACCCACGCCAGTGCTGTCTTAGCGACCGGCGCATTCCTTTGGGGGGTTGCCACTCCAGGTGGAGGATTCCTTCTTCTCCGGCAGACTCTGGCCAGAGGGGCAAGGTCAAAATTTCCTCTACCTGCCAATTGCTCCTGGTGCGGGGTTGCAGGCGGTTCTGACCCACCACCCAGGCCTGCTCCGCCAAGATCTGCTCCTGGGGATTTTCCAACCGCGCCCAGACTAGCGTTTGGGCCAAGTCCTGGGCCGGGCCCTGCCAGCGCAGCCGCCAGGCCGGGATCCCTTCCTCTGGGAAGACCTTGAGCTGCAGCAGCTCCACTTCCTCTACTGGAGCAGGCACCTCTTGCAGCACAACCCTGGGCGGGGTGGGGAAGTAGGTGTACAGCCGGCCCACCGCTTGTAGTTCAAAATGCTCTTGCTGCCAGTCCGGACTCTTGTCTAGGAGTTGCCGAATTTGCTCCTTAGCTGGACCATAGGGGCCGACAATTCCCTGCTCCCCTGGCGCATCCACAAACCCATCCAGGAGCGCCAGCTCCAGCTCCGGCCAAGGGGTTTGCCCGGCACCGCGGAAGGTGATTGGCCATCGCTGCAGAGCGGCCAGGTAGCTGAGCGTCTCGGACGAAATCAGCTCAGTGTTGGGAAGAACGCCTAAGGTGGTGGCCAAACCTGGCTGCACCAGGGATCCAATCCACCGCGTCAGCTCCTGCTGGGGGTGCTGCCCCTGCCAGCGCATTTGGATCCCTTTCCAGAGAGGGGCCACGCCAGGGGTGAGGGGCTGCCCCAGGTTGAGCAGGGCCAGGGATCCCAAGGCTAGGCTCAGGCCTACTCCCTGCCGCAGTGCCCTTTGCCCCCAGCGCGCCCCCAGCCACCGCCAGACTTTGTCCAGCCCACCCGCTGATAGGATGGCCAGCAGGGGCAACAGCGGCAGCGTAAAGCGCACATCCTTAATGGCTACCAGGGTGTAGAGCAAGTAGCCCGAGCCGTAGAGGCCCCAGAGGAGAGTCTCCCGCCGGCTTGGGGATCCCCAGAGCGAAAGCAGCGGCAAGGGGCACAAAAAAGGGCTCATCTGCAGGGGCAAAACGCGAAGGTAGGCCGTCCACCAGCAGAGGGATCCCGCTGGGCAGGTGACGTAGTAATGGGCAGTCTCGGCATAGGCCCAGCCGTTGCTGAAGACAAACAGCCAATTGGCTCCATACCAGGGCCAGCACAAGAGCAGCGTCACCCCCATCCCCAGCGCCAGGTGGGCCAGCCGCACCGGCCAAGGGAGCTTCACCCCCAGGGGCACAGCCAGCAGTGGCGGCAGCAAAAACAGCACCCCTGTCCACTTGGCCCGCAACCCCCCCCGCGGGGCGGGGGGCCCGCGGCGGCGCGGGGCCCCCGCGGCGCGCCCCCCCCCCGGCCGCCCCCCCGCGCCGGCGCGGGGGG
>NZ_JANSJA010000284.1:0-3252 GCF_047462335.1 Synechococcus sp. H60.1 | reverse complement strand
AGGGTGCATGGACCTAGGTTCCCAGCGGTGAGCCGCCAGTAGGATCGGCGCTGCGGTGTTTCACGACCCGGTTCGGGATGGGACGGGGTGGGTCCACCGCGCTCCACACACACCCAATGGGTGAAGGAACGGTCGTCCCTTCACACCTCACGCGATTGCCTAGGGGGGACATCTCCCCCTGCTGCCGGTCGGTTCGCCGTGACGGAAGGAAGCCCTCGCCCCTGCGCACCGGTCGCCTCTACGGGTCACCCCGCCTCCAGCTCCGGCCGCTTGGCCCGCTCATCTCGCGGGGGGCTTACCAGCCTTGCGCTGTGAGAGCAGTCGTCTTGCGGCGTGTTTCCCACTTAGATGCTTTCAGCGGTTCTCACTCCCGGACATAGCTACGGAGCCTGCAGGCCGCCCCACAACTCCTCCACCAGCGGTCCGTCCAGCCCGGTCCTCTCGTACTAGGGCCAGCCCCGCGCACTGCTCTAGACGCTCAGAGCGGATAGAGACCGAACTGTCTCACGACGTTCTGAACCCAGCTCGCGTGCCGCTTTAATGGGCGAACAGCCCAACCCTTGGGACCTACTCCAGCCCCAGGATGCGACGAGCCGACATCGAGGTGCCACGCTCCGCCGTCGATATGAACTCTTGGGCGGTCTGAGCCTGTTATCCCCGGGGTAGCTTTTATCCGTTAAGCCACAGGCCTTCCACCCGGTCCTGTGGGATCACTACGGCCGACTTTCATCCCTGCTCGGCTGGTCTGCCTCGCAGTCAAGCGCCCTTCTGCCGTTGCACTCCACGGCGGATGACCATCCCGCCTGAGGGCGCCGTTGCGCGCCTCCGTTACCCTTTAGGAGGCGACCGCCCCAGTCAAACTACCCACCAGCCACCGTCCCCGCCTGCGGCGGGTGAGGGCAGCGCAGACCGAAGAGTGGTATTTCACCGTCGGCTCCAGTCGGCCCGCAAGCCGACCTTCTCCGCCTCCCACCTATCCTACGCATCGGCCTCCGCTACCCGATGGCAAGCTGTAGTAAAGCTCCACGGGGTCTTTTTGTCCCGCTCTGAGTTGGCCGCATCTTCACGGCCACTGCAATTTCACCGAGCCCCTGGTCGAGACAGTGCCCAGATCGTGATGCCTTTCGTGCGGGTCGGAACTTACCCGACAAGGAATTTCGCTACCTTAGGACTGTTATAGTTACAGCCGCCGTTTACCGGGGCTTCGGTTTGGAGCTTGCACCCCGCCCCTTAACCTTCCGGCACTGGGCAGGCATCACCCCCTATACGTCGCCTTACGGCTTGAGCAGGGAGCTGTGGTTCTGGTAACCAGTCGCCTGGGCCTGGACCCTGCGGCTGCCTCGCGCTCCACCCGCCAGGGGTTTCACGCTACGCGCAGCACCCCTTCTTCCGAAGGTACGGGGTCAATTTGCCGAGTTCCTTAACCAGGGGTCACTCGTCCACCTTGGTTTCCTCAACCTGTCTACCGGTGTCGGTTTGCGGTACGGGCGTGGGTGGTCTTCCGAGCCGGCCTTTCTTGGCTGCACAGGCGCCTCGCCATCGGCGTGCGGTTGCCCGCACCCCTTTCACTCGCCTCTCGGTCATTGCCGCACGGATTTGCGTCGTGCGGCTCCCTACCGGCTTGGACGGCGCTCGTCTCGCCGCGGCGACTACCCCTCAGCATCCGGCATTGGTCAAACGACCACCACACGGTACAGGACTATCAACCTGTTGTCCATCGGGTGAGGCGTGTGCCGTCCCCTTAGGCCCGACTACCCTGCCGCGGTGCACCCGTGCGGCAGAACCCTTAGACTTTCGGTGGCGATGATTGCGACATCGCTTCTCCGTTACTCATTCCGGCATTCGCACTCGTCGTCCCTCCACCGACGCTTCCGCGCCGACTTCGGCGCGACGACGACGCTCCCCTACCGTTTGCCGATGGCAAACCCGCGGCTTCGGTGCATCGCTTTGCCCCGTTACAGCGTCGGCGCAGCGCTGCTTGACCAGTGAGCTGTTACGCACTCTTTCAAGGATGGCTGCTTCTAAGCCAACCTCCTGGTTGTCTGAGCGGCGCCACAACCTTTCCCACTTAGCGATGACTGAGGGACCTTAGCCGGCGGTCTGGGTTGTTTCCCTCTCGACGACGGATGTTCGCACCCGCCGTCTCACTCGCGGTGCCCACCCCTGGCATTTGCAGTTTGCCGTCGCTTGGTAAGCGGTGAAGCCCCCGCACAACAACAGCGCTCTACCTCCCGGGGTGGCAAGGCCGCGGCTGTACCTCAATACATTTCGGGGAGAACCAGCTATCTCCGTGTTCGATTGGCATTTCACCCCTACCCACAGCTCATCCGAGCCTTTTGCAACAGACACCGGTGCGGCCCTCCACGTCCTGTTAGGGACGCTTCAGCCTGGCCATGGGTAGCTCACACGGTTTCGGGTCTATCCCCGGCGACGGTCGCCCTGTTCAGGCTCGCGTTCACTCCGGCTCCGGCTGGCCCTGCCTTAACCACGCCACCGAGGATAACTCGCCGGATCATACTCCAAAAGGCACGCGGTCACCGGTATTTCCGGCTCCCACGGCGTGGAAGCACACGATTTCAGGGTCTCTTTCACTCCCCTCACCGGGGTGCTTTTCACCGTTCCCTCACGGTACTGTGCGCTATCGGTCACTGCGTGTAGGTTGCCTTGGACAGTGGTCTGCCCGGCTTCAGCCCGGGTTCTTCGTGCCCGGACCTACTCAGGAGCGACCCTCCCGGCTAAGGCGCCCGCCTACGCGACTCTCACGCTCTGCGGTGCAGGGTTCCACACTGCTTCGGCTCAGCGCGGTCGCCCGGGTGACCGACGAGCAGGTCGGTCACAGGTCGTCCTCCAACCCCGCGGGCGCAACGGCTGCTCCCTGTTCCACGCCCGCGGTTTAGGCTGCACCCGGTTCGCTCGCCGCTACTACGGGTGTGGTTCACTCTTCCTCCGGCTACTGAGATGTTTCAGTTGGCCGGGTTCCCGCTCCGCTGTTGCGGAGCGCTGCCAGATGGCAGCGGGTTGCCCCATTCGGAGACCTCCGGATCACAGCCTGCACGCGGCTCCCCGGAGCATATCGGTGCCGTGCCCCGTCCTTCATCGGCACGCAGCGCCATGGCATCCATCGTGTGCTCATCATGTCTTCCTTCCGTCACGGCCAACCGACCGTGACCCGGTCGCACGGTGCGGGTGGACGCACGCACCGCAGACCGGCAGCAATATTGGTACAATCGCGTGAGTTGTTAAGGTACGACC
>NZ_JANSJA010000283.1:0-3258 GCF_047462335.1 Synechococcus sp. H60.1 | reverse complement strand
CCGAGAACATCAGGTGGAGCTGGCGCTCATCGCCTGTCCCGGATCCCAGGCCACCTGAGCAAGACAGCGGGGCTTAGGTCCTTTGCTTCTCTGCACGACTTTTTCACAGTTTTGTTCCTAAGATTAGAACGACTCACACAGGTGTGTTGAAGACTGAGACACTAGAGGAAGGAGACTTGGGGATCCCCATATTTGGGATCCCTATTTTTTGAATGATAAAAAGTTAGCAGGATTCCTCTCGGAGCGACACGAAAACAGCGCCAGCAATGACGCTAATCTCAGCTCTCGTCCTCAAGCTGGTTGCCAGTCGCTTGCCAAAAGCTTCTACAACCCACCTCATGCAATCCAAGGGATCCCTGGCAGCAGTTGTCACCGGTTGGTCTCGTAGGGTTTTGGTTCCAAGATAAGCAGTTGGTCAAGAAACTTAACATCTAGGTCAACTCATCTTAACTCAATAAAGACTCCCCGAGCCATCGGGTTAACTTTTGTGGGTCTCAGCAGCCCAATCCTGAATAATCCAGGTACGCAAGATCTGGATTTCTTCAGGGCTCAAGTGGCCCAAGCGATCCGTGCCGGTGCCGTTGCGGCGAATGTAGGCCAATTCGGGAGATCCGCTGCGTCCAATAAAAGAGCCGGGAAATTCTCCTTGGGGATCACTCACGGGGGGTCTCGGCGTCGGCACAGTTCCCGTCCCAAGCTCCGATAAGGAACCGGGGGCGTCGGCCCCTTCTCCTTCTGCATTCAAGGGGATCCCTGCCGCCCGTTGAATAACAGCATGGCGAGCCAACCAGCGCGGTTTCAGCAACTCGCTATTTTCTGATCCAGGCGTTACGTAACGCATCACCGCGGCGTAGCTATCCAAAGGGCTGCGCCGCATCCGACCGGCCCGCTGATGACAACCCACACAGCTAGCATCCAGTAGGGGCTGAATATCTCGCTGGTAGGTGTATTGAGGCTCGGTGCGGAAGGTCAACTCTATGGGATTTTGTAAATCTAGCTCTTTGGCAGCAGGTAAGAACACTCTGTAATCGGTACTGTAGTTGAGTGGCTGTAAAGGCTGTACAATTAGCTCGTTTCCCTGGATATCAAAGGCCACTTCCAAAGGAGGCTGGATCCCAAAAGCCAAACTCGTCATTCCTGTCGGAAGCTCTCGGTCGAAACGCAGGCGAATACTTTGATCAACTGGGATCCCTCTTTGGCCATTGGAAGGATTGCTAGAGACCAATGCGACTCCACCTTGAGGAAGAGGAGTAAATTCTACCTGAGCTTTTCGGGCCCCCACTCTTGGTTGTAAAAGAGTTAATGCATTGGGATAGAAAGTGGCATATTGCTCCAGTTGAGTTGGCGATGGGCTTTGCTGCCAAACACTACGAGGCATTCGCACCGTGAATAGAGGCAGCTGTTGTTCCCCACTTTGCCCCAGTACTTCTAAAGTGAGCTGCTCCGCCTGCGGCTGTGCCTGAAATTGTTGTGCCAAAGTCTGCCAAACCAAAGAGCGCGATTGTTCGACAAGCTGTGAATAGCTTTGACCCTGCACCTGTAGAGAGAGATGATAGGTTTGCGGCCATCCTACCTCACCCCAAGCCAGCACCCAGACCAACCCGAAGGTGAGCAACAGGGATCCCAGCTTCAGCCAAGGCCGGCGGCGAGAGTTCGACATCAGCATTAATCAGCAACGTATCTTAGGGTTTAGCCGTTTCTATGAGAATCTTCCATCTTTGGCAAAGCAACCGGTCTGAGAGAATGACAGTCATTGGCGGGCCACTCTTCTACTCTTCTAGAATAGTTGGGGTAATCAAGACAACAACTTCACTTCTAATGTTCGTCGTGTTTTGCCTACGAAAGAGAGCGCCTAGCAGAGGGATCTCAGCAAGAAGTGGAACCTTATCAACAGACACTCGATCCTCCTCTTGTATCAATCCTGCCAAAAATAGTGTTTCCCTGTCTTTAAGTCTGATTTGCAAAGAGCCAACAGAACGCTGATTGAGCAAGCTAATTACGGCTCCGTCTGCTAAAGTGATTTGGCTACCGATAGATGAAACCTGGGGAAGAAGATTCAACGTAACGTAGCCATTGTCATCAATCCTGACGTTTTGAATAATTAAGTTGACTCCTGCGTTTCCTTTTTCAAAAACGACTGTTGACGTACCCGTTGCAGGGTCTGTTACCAATCTCCTATTGGTGATAACTTCTTGACCAACTACAATAGCCGCGCCCGTGTTGTTAGCGACGACCACTTTTGGGTCAGCCAGTATCTTGGCTGTTCCTGAAGCAATAGCTGCATCTATGCGGGCCGCAAGAGATTGCTGGAGTCGGTTTAAGGTGTTGAACACAAGTGAGCCGCCAGTTCCTACGGAAGGAACTACGCCAACGTCAGGAACCGAAGATCCCGCAGGTTGGTTGAGGGGAGTTCCACCAAAGGTGGTATTATCTCCAGAGCCCAGTGCAAAGTTGCCAGAGGCACCGCCTAATGCCACTCCTAGACTAGAGTTGTTATTGAGGTTAATCTCAATAAACCTAGCACTAACTAAGACCTGACGACTTCTAAGATCAATCTGGGCAAGGTAGGCTGCAATCACATCATGCTGGGCAGGTGTGGCAACAATAGTTAGTGAGTTTGTTCTTGGATCTGCTTGAATGGCTGACTCTTGAGCAAGAGGGATATTCGATGCTTCCAGGATAGCTAAAATTCTACTTCTGATTTCACTTGGAGTGATACTTAGTTGTCTAGCATTGATTTCGACTGTTGCTTGCCCGCCTCCGGCCCCAGCAGCAGTAAGGTTAAAGGTCTGTTCTGTCTCTTCGATTCTTAGTTGATTAAGTCTATATGTTTTGACAATCTGCTGGCCGACTCCAGGAAGGCTAGTGCCGATAAAAACTGTTTGCCCTACACGAGTTGCTTGCAGTTCCTTCAGCCGCAAGATAAAGTTGAACGTTTCCTGTAAGGGTGAGTCGGCTACATCTAAGGAAATCGTCAAGTCCGGAGGAACGTCGTTAAGAACTACATTTAATCCAGCTCGACGTACCAAGAGACTCAACACATCACCTACGGGAGCATCCCTCAGGGTTAAGGTAATCTTGGCATTTGAGCCCAAGTCAACTGGAGGGGGAGCAGGAAGGATGCTGCCGACTGCAAGATCCCCTGCCGGAGGAGCTACTGCTCGACCCTGGAAGGGAGAAGTAGTGGGATCAACGGATCCCGATGGCAGTTGGGGTTGGTTAAGCTGCCCTACGGAAGGCACCTGAGAAATGACCGGC
>NZ_JANSJA010000282.1:20158-24503 GCF_047462335.1 Synechococcus sp. H60.1 | reverse complement strand
TGCTGTCCTAGGGCCGGTCGATCCGCAGATAGGGGGCTACGCTGCCGCCAGCATTTTGCAGGTGGTGGCGGAAAAACCCATTGCCGAGATCGACGACCAGACGCTGATCCTGGCAGATCTGGCCCGCAAAGCGATGCAACAGGTACAGAACTTTGTGCGGGAGCTGCTCAAGGACGAGGTGCCCAAGCGCAAAATTGCCCCCGAACGCGTTGAGCCCCTCATCCAGGCTCTGACCAGCGGGCGGGTAACCCACGACTACCCGATTACGGCTGAAGAAGCGCGGGAGCTGGGCCTGCCCATCTCCACCGAGTTGCCGCCCCAGATCTACGCCCTGATGGATCTCTACCCACAAGCCAGCATAGGCCGTCCTTCCGTGCAGTACATTCCTACCCCCTACGATTCCCGCCCCTCTCCACCCGGCAGCCGGTCTCGCTAGGGCGAACTCTGGGCGTAGGTGTCCATGGCTTCTCGACGCAACCCTTCCGCCCGTCGAAACAGCTCTTGCCCGGTGTGCAGGTGGCGATCGTCGAAGTTCAGCGGGAAATAGCTCAGCTCCTCCAGGGCATCTTCCAAGTGGTTGAGGGCATAGTAGAGGCGAGAAGCCACCCCCCCTAGGCTGCTGGGATTGGGAAGGCGGCGAAAGATCTGCTGAGCTTGGGTCAGTTTCTGCGTACACTCCTCCAGATACAGGCCAAAGGCCTCCAGCAAATCGGGATCGAAAGGATCTGCCGCCAAGGCATTTAACTGCGGCCTGAGGGAAGACAGTAAAGGCCCCAAAACTCGGTTCAGAGGAGTGTAGACCTGCCGAATCCAGGCTTCGCGGGCAATAGCCTCCTGGCTGACCGTCTCTGATGGGGAGCCAGTGGGCTGGGGGCGGGGCGGGGCGTAATTGGAGCGCAGTTGCCGATCGTACTCGCGGCGGGCTTGCGGATCCTTAAGCACCGCATAGGCAGCGTTGATCTGGCGAATACGCTCAGCGGCAGCCCGATCTTTTTTGGCCAGGAGGCTGTCGGGGTGGTGGTACTTGACCAGACGGCGATAGGCAGACTTGATCTCCGCTGCCGTCGCCAGCACCGAAACCCCCAACACTTCGTAGTGGGAAACTGCTTCAGACCCGCTCCCCATCATTTTGTTCTCAGAACAAACGCTCATATTGTACCTGGAGCCTACAATAATGGTGAGTTTTCCGGTGCTGCCCCATGCCGTCCTCCTCCCATCCCCTCAACGCCCTCGTGGGGGCTGCCTTTGCTGCCAGTTTGGGCTATGGGTTCCTACAATTGCTGCTCTCGATGCTGGCCAAGCTGCCGCCAATCGACCTGGAAAGCGGATCCCTGGCGCGGGGGATCAGCATTCTGGTGCGCTACCTGCTGGTGGGATCCGTTTCCCTGATCACCTTCATGTTTGTCATGGTGGGCCTGGGGCTGGCAGCCTACTCGCTGCAATTGCTGGGAGAACGGCTGACCTCTTCTCGGCACCGATCCTAGCCGCAGTCGAGGGAGTTGGTTAGCCAGGACGCTGACGGAGGCGCTGGCTGACCAAGGTGCGCCCCTCTGGGGTGTAGAGCTGCCAGTAGTTCCAGTAGTTGCCAAAGACAGACTTGACATAGCCACGGGTTTCGGCAAAGGGGATCCGCTCCACAAATTCATCGGGATCCTCAAAGCCGAAGCGGCTTAGCCATCTGGCCACATTGCCAGGCCCGCCATTGTAGCTGGCCAGGGCCAGCAGGGTGTTGTCTTGATAGGTGCGGTGGGTGTAGTCAAAGTACCAGCATCCCAGGCGCAGGTTGTCGGCAGGGTTGGTGAGGCTGTACTGGGCTAGACTAACTTTTTGGGCAATCCAGCGGCCGGTGGCAGGCATCACCTGCATCAAGCCCAGCGCTCCCGAGGCCGAGACAATCTCCGGCTCAAAACGGGATTCCTGGCGGATCAAGGCTGCCACCATCAGGGAATTCAGGTTAAATTGCCGCGACCAGTAGGCCAGCCCAGGCCGGGCATAGGGATCTCCCTCCCACGTGTTCTCCGGGTCGGCGTAGTAGTGCAGCGGGTAGACGGCCTGCCAGAAATCCTGGCGCTGTCTCAAGCTCTGCAGCAGCGGGTCAGGCTCGGCGCTGAAGCGCAAAGCAGCCACCTGGTTGATCCCCTGGAGGTGCTCGCCAGCGTTGTTGCGCAAAATGCCGCTGGCAAAGCGCTCGGCCACGCTCATCTGGCGCGGATCCCGTTGCCGCAGGGCCGTTTCCCCCTGCCAGCGCTCCCAGGCCAGTTGGCTGGCGCCGATGAGATGCAAAGTTTGCGTGGCCTCAGAGACCCCTGGCAACGGTTGGCGCACCGGCTGAAAGTCCACCTCAACCCTTTGGCGGCCGCTGGAGAAATCTCCTACTGGCCAGCCCAGTTGCACCGCCGCCCGCCAGGCGTAGTAGGTGTGAGGGAATCGCTGCAGCACCTGCTGATAGGTTTGCCGTGCCGTCGCCCTATCCCCCAGGCGTTCCCGCCATTTGCCTGCCCAGTAGAGCAGTTGCGCCCCCATTTCCGTATCCTGCTGGGCCAAGCCAATCTGCTGGGCCAGAGCAATGGCTTGGCTGAGATTGCCCGCTTGCGCCTGGCGCCAAGCCACCGTCCAGGCGGCGTTGGCCGCCGCTTCGCTGGCCGGGAAACGCTCCCAAAGGGTCTGCCGCACCGCCTGGGCCGACTGCGGGCTGTCGTTGCGCTCATAAAGCTGGCTGAGGCTGAGCAGGGCCTCTGGGGCCTCTGGATTCGAGCCGGATCCCACCTGTCGGAGCAACTGAAGGGCTGTCGGCAGGTCGCTCAGCTCGGCCAGGCGACGCTGGGTGAGGGAGGCCTCGGCAGCCTCGGGAAATTGCGCCAGCAGCGCTTGGTAGGCGGCCCTGGCCTGGGGAAACTCCCGCGAGATCTGGTGGCTGCGGCCCTGGCGGTAGAGGTTTTGGGGGGTAGCAGGGGCGTGTTTGTAGGCGCGGGCGGCTTTGCCGTACTCCCGCTGCTCCCAGTAGGCATCGGCCAGGATCTGCCAGTCGGAGGCTGTGAGGGATCCCTCCTGGGCTTGGCGCCAGCGATCCAAGAGGGGCGTTAACCCAGGGGTTTGCGGGTGATGTTGGGCCAGATCCCGCAGTAGGTCGTAGCGGTCGGGATGCTGCTGCAGCAAGTGCTGGAGGGCGCGAGCAGTCAAGGGGTGAGTGGGAAATTGCCGTCGCAGTTGCTCCACCTGGCCCATTCCCCACAGGGCATAGGCGGCTACAGGACTGTGGGGGTACTCCCGCAAGATCTTGGGCCACCAGATCTGGCGGGCAGTTTCTCGATCCCCCAGCTTTTCATAGGCCTGGGCCCTGAGCTTCCAAATTTCATCAGTGAGAACTGGCAGCTTCTCTTCCAAGCCTTGTAAGGACTCCAAGGCCGCTTGGGCTTGGCCGCCCTGGAGGGCTTTGTAGGCGCGCAAAAAGGCAGCGCCAGAAGTCGCGCTTGGGGATGCCGGCGGCACCGCCGCCATCTCAACGGGTTCTGCCCAGGAAGAAGTGTAAAAGCCCCAGAGGGCACCGCCCAGGACTCCGCCTGCTGCTAAGGCCGCGGCCACCCATTGCCTCCAGAGGTTGCTGGTTAGGCTCCCCATGCCTCCCTCCCCCAGCTCCTTGACTACGATACCCAACGAGGAGGCGCCGAGCCAGGGCAGGGAGGACTCCAGTTGGCGATGGGAACTGGCTCGAGGGGCTCTGGCAGGGGAAACCCCAGGATCTGGGCGTAGAAGTAAAGCTCTGCCTCCAGCGCCCGCTTGAGGTTGGCCGCCTGGCGGAAGCCGTGCTGCTCTCCCTCAAAGGGCACGTAGGCCACCGGGATCCCTTTGGCCTTCAGGGCAGCTACCATCTTCTCCGCTTGGTTGGGAGGAACGATGGCGTCCTCTAGGCCTTGAAAGAAAATGATCGGGCAGTTGAGACCCTCTAGGTGGTGGAGGGGAGAGCGCTCTCGGTAGAGATCCTGCCGTTGGGGGTAGGGGCCAATTAAGCTCTCCAAGTAGTGGGACTCAAACTTGTGAGTTTCTCGGGCCAGCGCTTCTAGGTCACTGATGCCGTAGTAGCTGGCGCCGGCGCGGAAAACCCTGTGAAACGTCAAAGCTGCCAGGGTCGTGTAGCCGCCGGCACTGCTGCCGCGAATGAGCAATCGCTCGCCGTCAACCCGGCCCTGCTGGGCCAAGAATTGGGCTCCAGCAATGCAATCTTCCACGTCCACAAGGCCCCATTGGCCCTTGAGGGCCTCCCGGTAGGCCCGTCCATAGCCGCTGCTGCCGCGGTAGTTGACATCCAAAACGGCAATCCCGCGGCTGGTCCAGTACTGGATCCCCA
>NZ_JANSJA010000282.1:0-20058 GCF_047462335.1 Synechococcus sp. H60.1 | reverse complement strand
GGCCATGGCTTCGCTGGGGGATCCGGCCAGGAAGGCAGCTTTTTCGCCGCTAACTTGAAGGTTGTGGAGCTCGGTGTAGGGCAGGGGGAGCTCCTGCCGCCGTCCTGAACGCGGATCCAAAAGGGCCAGGTGGCAGAGCCCCTCCTGCCGATAGATGGCCAGGATTTGCCCATCCCCACAAAAGCCGTAGGTGCTCAGGCCAAACACCCACTGGGGCTCCCCAAACTCTGCTTCCATAGGACAGAGGGGAATCGGCCCCGAGGGATCCCAGCGGTAGAGGTTCCACCAGCCGCTGCGGTCGGAAACAAAGTAAAGCTCCCCCTGCGGCGACCACTGGGGTTGGAAAATGGACTCAGCCGGGCCGCCAACGAGTTTCTGGGGTTCTCCCAAGCTGCCGTCAGGAGCCACTTCCGCCCGCCACAGCTCCGTGCCGTCCCAGGGCATCTGGGGGTGATCCCAGACCAGCCACACCAGGGTCTGACCGTCTGGGCTCAGTTGCGGGCTGGCGTAGAAATCGTGGCCCCTGGCCAAAACCTGCTGGGATCCGCTTTCTAGCTCGATGGCAACCAGGGTATTTTCCGGCTCCCCCTGGCGGCTGTGATCCTCGCGCACGCAGAGGATGCGCCGGCGCCTCCTGTCCACCACCCCGTCGGCATAGCGGTAGGGGCCGGGCTCGGTGAGGGGCTGGGGAGCCAACGCCGGCAGCAGGCAGTACAGCCGT
Organism: Synechococcus sp. H60.1; assembly: GCF_047462335.1. NCBI lineage: Bacteria > Bacillati > Cyanobacteriota > Cyanophyceae > Synechococcales > Synechococcaceae > Synechococcus > Synechococcus sp. H60.1. The sequence continues at coordinate 19,337 of NZ_JANSJA010000282.1, read as the reverse complement.
TGATCGGCAAAGTTGCAAAAGTACACCACCCCCTCGGAGACCCAGTAGGCGCCGCCGCCGTACTCATGCACCCGCGTGCGCACGTTGAAGGGTGCTGGCGTCAGTTCCTGCACCGTCCCGTCGGCAGCTCGCCGCATCAGTACGTTGCGCCCCTTCTCCTGCGGACGGCCCTCCGTCCAGTAGAGATCCCCCTTGTCCCAAGCCGGTTGCCCCAGGCGCAGGGATCCGGCCACCACCAGGTCAGCGGTAATTGGGGATCGCCAAGATCCATAGCCAGCCTGTTGCACCATAAGCCATCAATTTTCAACCTCGAAATCTCCATTATGCCGAGAGCAAGGGATCCCTGGGAGCTTGGCGAGAACAGGCTCAGATTCTGGAAAAAAGTATCTCGCAACACAATTTCTTCCTGGCTGAATGGGTTTGATAAAACACGTCGAGGCAACAGGGGCGCACGACGCTCTCTCGACTGCAGAACTGGCTTTTCCCCCTGTTGATGTTGGGAAGGCATTAGTGAAAACCTCAGCCGAGCGCAGTTGGGCAAGCTGATCCATGGGCAAGGTGATGAGCTGAGTGCTTCCCCCCGTTAGCCAGGCTGCTGTAACCACACTTCGCTACACCCTTTGCACTCACCTCGTTTCGGAGTTTACCGATGGCTCAATCTTTTAATCGTCGTCAAGTGCTGAAAATGGGCGCGCTGGCCGGAGCCGGCGCTGCCTTAGGGCCGCAGATCTGGGTGAAGCGGTCTGTGCCTGCCTATGCTCAGGGAGAGACTATTCGCGTTGGCATTTTGCACTCCCTCAGCGGCACGATGGCCATTTCGGAAACCAGTGTGGTGGATGCGGAAAAGCTAGCCATTAAAGAGATCAATGCCGCCGGTGGGGTTTTGGGCAAGCAGATCGAGCCCATCATCGAGGATGGCGCCTCCGATTGGCCAACCTTTGCCGAGAAAGCCACCAAATTGATCGATGTGGACAAGGTGGCAACAGTATTCGGCTGTTGGACCTCGGCCAGCCGCAAGGCAGTTTTGCCGGTATTTGAATCCAAGCAACACCTGCTCTGGTATCCCGTACAGTACGAAGGACAAGAGTGCTCCAAAAACATCTTCTACACCGGCGCTGCCCCCAACCAGCAGATCGAGCCTTCTGTGGAATGGCTGCTCAAGAACAAGGGCAAAGAGTTTTTCCTGGTGGGATCCGACTATGTCTTCCCCCGCACGGCCAACACCATCATCAAGGCCCAGTTAGAGGCCCTGGGCGGCAAGGTTGTGGGAGAAGATTACCTGCCTCTGGGCAACACCGAAGTGACTCCCATTATCAGCAAAATCCGTGCCGCTCTTCCCAACGGCGGCGTGATCTACAACAGCCTGAATGGCGACAGCAATGTGGCCTTCTTTAAGCAACTGAAAGCAGCCGGTCTGGAGCCGGATCGCTATCCCTCTATGTCCGTCAGCATTGCCGAAGAAGAGGTGCAGGCGATTGGCCCCGAGTTCCTAGAAGGCCACTACGCTGCCTGGAACTACTTCATGACGGTGGATACGCCTGCCAACAAGAAGTTTGTGGAAGCCTTCAAGGCAGAATACGGCCAAAACCGCGTCACCAACGACCCGATGGAAGCGGCCTATATCATGGTTTACATCTGGAAGCAGGCGGTGGAAAAAGCGGGAACCGTGGAGATCGACGCGGTGCGCCAAGCAGCCTACGGCCAAACCTTTGATGCCCCAGAGGGTCTGGTGACGATGAACACCAACCACCACCTGACCAAGTACGTGCGGATCGGCCAGGTGCGCTCTGATGGGCTGTTTGATGTCATCTTTTCTACAGACGCTGTGGAGCCACAGCCCTGGAACCAGTTTGTGGCGGAAACCAAGGGCTTTGCCTGCGACTGGTCGGATCCGGCCAAAGGCGGTCGCTTCAAAGTCAGCTAGCCCTGTTGAGCGCTGGGTGCGGGATCCCTTGCGGGTGAGTTGGGGATCCCGTCCTGGAGTTGGAAGCGCGTCCCCAGTCAACGGGTAAAGAAGGAGGATCCCCTGCCGATGACCTTGCTTTTGGATAGCTTGTTTAACGGCATCAGTATTGGCACCGTTTTGCTGATAGCCGCTCTGGGCCTGGCGATTGTCTTCGGCCTCATGGGGGTGATCAATATGGCCCATGGGGAGCTGATGATGTTGGGGGCCTACACCACCTTTGTGGTGCAAAATGCCTTCCGACAATTGGGGGATCCCTGGCGGGATCTGTATATCTTTCCAGCCTTGGTTGCCGCTTTTGTCGTCACGGCCCTGGCGGGTCTGGCTCTGGAGCGGGGGGTGATTCGCTTTTTGTATGGGCGGCCGCTGGAAACCCTTTTGGCCACCTGGGGCGTGAGCCTGATCCTGCAGCAGTTCGTGCGCAGCGTCAATTGGGTGTTGGCTTTCCGCTTGGGGGCCTTTGCGGTGCTCTTTTTTGGCGGCTGGTGGCTCTTGGCAAAACGGGCCGATTGGCCGCGCCTCAAAGGCTGGGTGCTGACGTTGTTGTTGGTGCTTTCTACGGCCATTGTGGCAGTAGGCGGGCGGGTTCTGGCCCAAACCTATGCCCTGGCCGTCACCCAGCCCTGGTTTGGGGCCCAAAATAGAGACGTGACCGCTCCTCGCTGGCTGCGGGGTGGGATCCCGGTGGGCAACCTGTTTTTGCCCAATACTCGCCTGTTCATCATCGCCCTCACCGTTGTCTGTATCCTGGGGCTGTACTTTTTCTTGCAACGCACCCGCTGGGGGTTGCGCATCCGCGCCGTCACCCAAAATCGGGCCATGAGCGCTTGTGTCGGGATCTCCACGCAAACGGTGGATGCTCTCACCTTTGCCATGGGTTCGGGTCTGGCAGGAGTAGCCGGCGTGGCCGTCAGCCTGCTGGGATCCGTGGGGCCCAATACCGGCCAGAACTACATCGTGGATACCTTCATGGTGGTTGTCGTGGGGGGTGTGGGCAAGCTCCTGGGCAGCATTGTGGCGGCACTGGGGATCGGAATTGCCAACTTTGTCATCGGTTCCGGGACGCTGGCTTTGATCTTTCCCAACGTGCCGATCCTGACCGATACCCTCAACTTTTTTGCCACCACCAGCATGGCTAAGGTGATGGTCTTTGCCTTAATTGTGGCCTTTTTGCAGGTGCGCCCCCGCGGCCTTTTCCCCGAAAAAGGTCGCATGGTGGATGCCTAGGACAGCCCTCTTGAGCGAATCTTTCTAGCCGTATCCCCCATCCCCCCACACCGCCCATGAAACTGGCTCATCTCCCCCCCGCTGATCGTGAAGAGGCCATTCTTGCCACCGGTCGGGATCCCAGTCCTGCCCGCAAGCTCCTGTGGGAAGTTGGGCTCCTCATTGGCCTGGCGCTGGCTTTGATCTTGGTGGCCCCAACTGTGTTGTCGGGTTTTCGGCTGAACTTGTTGGGGCGATTTCTGGCATTGAGCATTGTTGCCCTGGGGATCGACCTTATCTGGGGCTATACCGGCATGCTGAGTCTGGGGCATGGGGTGTTCTTTGCCTTGGGGGGCTATGCTTTGGGGATGCACCTCAAGTTGCAACTGCCAGAGGGACAGATACCGGAGTTTTTCAGCCTCTATGGGGTAACGGAATTGCCCTGGTTTTGGTACCCTTTTTATTCGTTTCCGTTTACGGCTATTGCTATTGTCTTGATCCCGGCTGTGGTGGCAGCGGCTCTGGGGTACTTGGTGGTGAGAAATCGCATCCGAGGAGTTTATTTTTCTATTCTGACTCAGGCCACCACAATCATTTTCTTCAACTTCTTCAACGGGCAACAGCGCTTAATCAACGGCACCAACGGCCTGACCAATTTCCAGACGTTATTTGGCCTGGATGTCAACTCTTCCCAGATGCGCTTTGCTGTCTATGTGGCCACGGTTTTAACCGTTGTTTTGGCTTACCTTCTCTGTCGTTGGCTTACCAGTGGCTTGTTTGGTCGAATCCTGGTAGCCATTCGAGATGATGAGCCGCGGGTTCGTTTCTCTGGCTACGATCCCACCGGATTTAAGGTGCTGGTATTTGCCATCTCGGCTGCGCTGGCAGGGATCGCCGGGGCTTTGTTTACCTTACAAACTGGCATCATTTCTCCCAATGCCATGGCCGTTCCCTTCTCCATTGAAATGGTGATCTGGGTAGCGGTGGGTGGTCGGGCCAGTTTAGTGGGGGCAGTGGTCGGGGCTTTGTTGGTAAACTTTGCCAAGAGTTTGCTGAGTGAAAATTTCCCAGAAATTTGGCTGTTTTTCCAGGGGGGATTGTTCCTGCTGGTGGTGCTGGTGTTGCCGGATGGTTTGGTGGGCTGGGTGCGCACCCGGGGCAGGCAGCTTTGGGTTACCTTCCAGCTTTGGCGCCGGCGTTTGGCCAATATTTCTCCAGCCTAAATCCGTACCAGTATCCCCCTATGCAAGGTGCAACTTCAGAGTAAGAGGATCCCAATGGGTGAGATAACGATGCCAAGTGTCCTCTCTTGTTCGATGGGCTGAGAATCCTACTCGTCCTCTGGCCTTTCCGTTCTTGGACGTGATCCCTATGCTTACAGCAGCTCCCACCACTACCCGGCAAATTTTACAAACTCAGGATCTCACCGTCAGCTTTGATGGCTTTAAGGCTTTGGACGGGCTGAACTTCTCTTTGGAAGAAGGGGAGTTAAGGGTGGTGATCGGCCCCAATGGAGCGGGCAAAACTACCTTCCTCGATGTGTTGACAGGCAAGGTCAAGCCTACTCGAGGGCGAGTGCTGTTTAAAGGAAAAGATCTGGCTAAGCTCAAGGAGCACGAAATCGCTGCCTTGGGTATTGGTCGCAAGTTCCAAACGCCGCGGGTCTACCAAAACCTGAGCGTGCGAGAAAATTTGGAGCTCTCTCTCAACCCTCACAAGGGTGTTTTCTCCACCTTATTTGGCAAAAAGCGCTTGCGAGAAAAGACTGATGCTCTCCTGGAAACCATCGGCCTGAGCCGTAAGGATCGGATCCCGGCAGGGCTGCTCTCCCATGGAGAAAAGCAATGGTTGGAGATTGGCATGGTGATTGCCCAGGATCCGGATCTGCTGCTGCTTGATGAATGCGTGGCCGGAATGACGGATAAAGAAACAGAGGCTACGGGAGAGTTAATTCAATCCTTAGCTCGAAATCACACCATTTTGGTGATTGAGCATGACATGGTATTTGTCCGGCAAATTGCTCGCAAGGTTACTGTTTTACACCAAGGAGCGGTGTTGTGCGAGGGTAGCTTTGAGGAAGTGAAGAACGACCCGCGAGTTATCGAGGTCTATCTTGGATCCCACAAAGCCAGAGGCTAAACGAAAACAGGGGAGATCTGTATTGACCGTCCAATTAACCAACTCTATATCCAAGCCTATGAATACGGAAAACGCCACCAAAGCGCAAAATCTATCTCAAAGTGGATCTCAGCCTTTGCTGGAAGTCTGTAACCTGAGAGCTTATTATGGGCAAAGTTTAATTGTGAGAGATCTTTCTTTCAAGATCCTTCCCGGCCAAGCAGTTTGCCTTCTGGGTCGCAACGGCATGGGCAAAACTACCACGCTTAAAGCCCTAATGGGGCTTCTCAAAGACTGTACAGGTAAAGTTCTCTTTGAGGGCCGACCCATCAATCATTACCCACCCAACTGGCGGGCTCGCGCTGGCATTGGCTATGTGCCCCAAGGCCGAGAGATCTTTCCTCGCCTAACGGTTGAGGAAAATCTACTGGTGGGGTTAGAAGCAGCACCGGACAAAGCACGGGCTATACCTGAGTTTATCTATGACTTATTCCCGATTTTGCGTTCTTTTCTAAAGCGTCCCGGTGGAGATTTGAGCGGTGGTCAGCAGCAGCAATTGGCCATTGCCAGAGCTTTGGTGGCAGAGCCTAAACTTTTACTCCTGGATGAACCCACAGAAGGGATCCAACCTTCTATCATCATTGAGATCGAAGAAGCCATTGCCCGCATCCAAAAAGAGCGGGGCGTTGCGGTGTTGCTGGTAGAACAGTACTTTGAGTTTGCTCAAAGCTTGGCCGATTACTTTTACCTCATGGAAAATGGATCCCTCGTTATGGAAGGGCCGACTGACCAAATGGACGAGGAAAAAGTGCGATCCTATCTCTCCCTCTGAGGTTAGCCTGGAGGAGGAGCCGAGCGGTGCAACTCTTGTCAGGCCCAGGGATCCCCTTAAGCAACAACCCTAGAAATCTGCCAGGATCGAGCAAGAGAGAACTCAGTCCACTCCCTCCTCGCTGCGTCTGTGGCTGCCCCCATTCACGTCACTGCCGAACCTTGGCTGCACACCTACAGCGAAATCATTGACGTGCGCTCGCCGGCAGAGTTTGCTGAAGACCATTGGCCGGGGGCCATTAACTTGCCTGTGCTTGACGATGCAGAACGGGCAGAGGTGGGCACCCTCTACAAGCAGGTGGATCCCTTTACGGCCCGCAAGCGAGGAGCCAGCCTGGTGGCCCAGAACATCGCCCGCCACCTGCAGACCCACTTTGCCGACAAGAGCCGGGACTACCACCCCCTCATCTACTGCTGGCGGGGAGGGCAGCGCTCGGCCAGCTTGGCGCTGGTGTTGTCCCAGGTGGGCTGGCAGGTCACAGTGTTGCAAGGGGGGTACAAAACCTACCGCGCCTGGGTGCGCCGGCAACTGCAGAGCTTGCCCCAGGAGTTTACCTACCGCGTCCTCTGCGGGCCGACGGGAAGCGGCAAAACCCAATTGCTCCACCACCTGCAGCGCCAGGGATCCCAAGTCCTCGATCTGGAAAAGCTGGCCCACCACCGCGGATCCGTGCTGGGAGCGGAGTGGGGGATGCCGCAGCCCACCCAGAAGAGCTTTGAAAGTCAACTGGTGCAGGTTTTTCTCCAGTGGGATCCAGCTAAGCCGGTCTGGGTGGAAGCTGAGAGTGCCAAGGTGGGCCAGCTCCACCTGCCCCCTGCCCTTTGGCAGGCCCTCACCCAAGCCGATTGCGTGGAAGTGCGATTGCCTTTGGAAGAGCGAGTGAAGGGGATAATTGCCCATTATCCCCACTGGATAGCCCATCCCCAGGCACTCAAGGAGAAACTGTTATCCCTAAAAGCCCGCCATAGCCAAGCGCGCCTGCAGCGCTGGTTTGAGCTCATCGACGCCCAAGACTGGCCGCAGTTTGTGCAGGAGTTGCTGGAGCAGCACTACGATCCCACCTATCGCCACGGCCTGCAGCAACACTTTAACCGCATCCGCGCTCGCCTTGAGCTGCCTGACCTTTCTGAGACCAGCCTACAGGAGGCCGCTGCCCGACTCAGGGGGGATGTCGTTTTGAGCTGCGCCAGCCCTCGCCGGGCAAGCGCGACCAAGTCTGCCGGTGGAAATGTCAAGCAAAGTCCTGTCTGCCCCTCTCAGAGGGAAACTAGGGACTTCGAGGCTGACTGCTGCAGCTCCGACAGCAGCGAGGCCGGGTGCTCTTTGTAGGGCCAGGCAAAAGCGTGACGAAAAGCCGCCTTCTGACAGTGCTTGAGCTGCTCGAAATCAATAATGTCGTGGGTGAGCAGGTTCTCGTACTCAAACGGCAGGCGCACGTTGTGTAGGCCAGCGTTGTCGGTGCAGATGGCGATATCTACCCCCGCGTCGAAGCAGCGGTCGAAGACGATTTTGAGGGGCTCCAAGCTGGGTAGTGTCCCCGTCTTCAGGTAAGTGGTGGGACAGACCTCCAGACATTGGCCGCGCCGCGCCAGCTCTGGCAGCAGCTCTGGGTAGTGGAGAGGGATCTGGATCCCGTGGCCAATCCGCGAGACGTAGGGCAGCAGCTCTGGGTAACAGCCATCCAAAGTCTCATAGAGATGGGCAGTGGTTTTGAGGCCACGGGCCAGGGCATATTTGAACAGCTCAATCCACTCGTCCATGCGTTCGCCGTAGGCCTTGTCTCCCCCCGCCAGGTCGATGGCAGACACGTATTCCGACTCGGCGGCGGCCTCCACCATGGCGCGGTTGATGTGGCTGGGCAGGCGGGAGTGCAAACACACAATCTGGGTGGTGACGATGGGATATTCCCGCTGCTGGCTGGCCTGCCCTACCGTTTCGATAACTTGGCGCATCTGCTTGAGGCGATCCGCCTCGTCCAAGCTGGGATCTGTGCGCAGATAGGGGGTGTAGCGAATTTCTAGATAGGCCAGATCCTCAAAAACATAGGCCCCCCGTAGCAGACGGTAGATGAAATAGGGTAAGCTTTCCAGGGTTTGCACCTGTTCCACCAGCGTGTGCAGCTCCAAGTAATCTTCAAGGGTGTTGCGCGGGCGGGTGTAGAACTCCTCAAACTCGGCGTAGTCGGGAAAGCGTTCTGCCAGAGGGGATCCCTGGCGATGTAGGTAGCGCCACAAAATCCTAGGAACGACTGAACCGCCTAGGTGGCGGTGTAACTCCGCATGCAGTGCCATACTTCAAAGCTTCCCCCAGGCCCCCCCTCACCGTCCGCCAGAGGCGGACTTGGCTTGGTTGTTAAGTACTATTTCTACTGTTATCCAACAGCAGCGGTCTTGTCCAGGCGCGATTGCGCAGGGTCAGCTAGCCGGGAACCAGGTGATGAGGTTTCCAATAGCCAGGTTTGAGGACCAGGTCAATGCTTGAATCCTGGTCGGGCCCGGCCAGGGATCCCGGCAAACTAGATAAAGAGCCTTAAGATAGAGATAGTTTTGAAGGTTTGCTGAGCAAAGATACTCAGGAGCGATTCTAGTAAAGGGCTGTTGGCTGTAGCCGACGGCAATCCCCCTGGAAGGGTGTGGCATGAACTTAGCGTAACGAGGTTATCTTCATGGCGCTGCCCAGCTTGCACGAATTTCCCTGGCTGACCACAGTCATCGTCTATCCGGTGGTGGCCGCCCTCTTTATTCCGTTGATCCCGGCGCCGGCTGGGGATCCTACCACCCGCGCTTACGCGCAGAAGTTGGCGGAGCGGATCCGCTGGTTTGCCCTGTTCATCGCAGTCACCGACCTGGTCATTTTGCTGGCCGGCTTTTATGTCGGCTACGACCCTAGTCAAACGGGCTTGCAACTGCTGGAGCGCTACACCTGGGTGCCGCAGGTGGGGCTGAGCTGGTCGGTGGGGGCCGATGGCCTCTCGATGCCGCTCATTCTGCTCACGGCTTTTATTACCACGCTTGCCATCTTGGCCGCTTGGCCGGTCACCCTCAAGCCGCGCTTGTTTTATTTTCTGATGTTGGCCATGTACGGCGGGCAGATTGGGGTGTTCGCCGTGCAGGACATGTTGCTCTTCTTCCTGATGTGGGAGCTGGAGCTGATCCCGGTGTATTTGCTCCTCTCCATCTGGGGGGGATACAACCGCCTCTATGCGGCCACCAAGTTCATCCTCTACACCGCCCTCAGCTCGCTGTTTATCCTGGTGGCGGGCTTGGCCATGGCCTTCTACGGGGATCCCATCAGCTTTGACATGACGGATCTGGCCCACAAGGCCTATCCGCTGAGCTTCCAGTTGCTGATGTATGGGGCTTTCCTGATTGCTTATGGGGTGAAGCTGCCCATTTTCCCCCTGCACACCTGGCTGCCCGATGCCCACGGCGAGGCCACAGCGCCGGTTCACATGTTGCTGGCCGGGATCCTGCTCAAGATGGGGGGCTATGCCCTAATGCGCATGAACGCGGGCATGCTGCCGGATGCCCATCTCTACTTTGCGCCGGTGCTGATCGTGCTGGGGGTGGTGAACATCATCTTTGCTGCCCTCACCTCCTTTGCCCAGCGCAACCTCAAGCGCAAGATTGCCTACTCCTCCATCAGCCACATGGGCTTTGTCCTCATCGGTATCGGATCCCTGACGGAGATCGGCATGAGCGGCGCCATGCTGCAGATGATCTCCCACGGGCTGATCGGGGCCAGCCTGTTCTTCTTGGTGGGGGCCACCTACGACCGCACCCATACGTTGGAGCTGGAGGAAATGGGCGGCGTTGGCCTGAAGATGCCCAAGATTTTCTCGATGTTTACCGCTTGCTCACTGGCCTCTCTGGCCCTGCCTGGCATGAGCGGCTTTGTGGCTGAGCTGATGGTGTTTATCGGCATGGCCACCAGCGATGCCTACTCTCTCCCCTTCCGGCTGGTGGTGGTGTTCCTGGCAGCAGTTGGCGTGATCCTGACTCCTATCTACCTGCTGTCGATGTTGCGTCAGATCTTCTTCGGCCCGGAAAACAAAGAGCTGACCGAACACGAGGAACTGGTGGATGCCGAGCCGCGGGAGGTGTTCATCATTGCCTGTTTGCTCATCCCCATCATCGGCATCGGGTTTTATCCCAAGCTGGTCACTAGCCTCTACGACCAGTCCACCAATGCCCTGGTGGCCTTGCTGCGCCAGGAACTCTCCTCCCTCGGAGCGACGGTTGCCCAAGCCCCTGCCCTTTACAACACTGAGCCAAATTGAGGAGAGGGAAGCCGGTGTAGCTAGCCTTGGCTTTTTTCTCCAATGGGCTTGCGGCTTTCGCCGCCTTGAACTCGCATCCAGCCAAACAACGTTCCGACCGTCAGTTGGATCGTTTGGGCAAAAGCGGGAACGGGGATAACCTCTTGCGGATCCTCATGCACTGTTGGCTGCTGTCCGGCAGGATAGGCGAAAACGACCCTTTCTTCGGGAGCTACGATCCACCCCATCTGGCAGCCGTGGGCCAAGCCAATCAAGATTTTTTTGACCAGCTTCGTTTGATTTTGATCGGGAGAGAGAATCTCGATCACCCAATCTGGGCAAAAGGGTATGAGGTTTTGAATGGTGCCATCCTCATCCACAGGGATCCGATCCCAGGCAATGACAGAGATATCGGGCACAATTGCATAGCCGGCAAAGGTGGAGCGCAATTCTGGAAAAGCCATCCCTAGCTGAGAAGGCTCCAGTATTTCATTAATAAAGCTGCCCAGTTTCAATTGAAGGCGGCTATGTTTTCCTTGTGGCACGGGCTTCTGGATAATCTCTCCCTCAATGAATTCGCTGGCGGGCTGAGTTTCTGGCTGCCGCAGAAACTCTTCCAGGGTTAGGGGCCTGGCAGACAGACTGACCATAATTTGCTCCTATCAAGCTGGCCTCTGAATACAAATCAAAACGGATCTCTGTCGCGCTGTCGCAGAGTGGCTTGGTAGTCGTAGGGGCTCTTGCCGGAAAACAAACCCATCAGCGGCCCCAAAATAGCTCCAAACACAAAGCCACCCGCATGGGCCCAGTAGGCAATGCCTCCGCCTTCCATGCCAATATTGATAGGAGTCTGCAAGCTGGCAATACCATAAAACGCCTGTTGCACAAACCAAAAACCTAGGAATACCCAGGCAGGAATATAGACGGTTGTGGTAAAAATGCCCAGGGGTACCAGAGTTAGGATCTCCGCCTGCGGAAAACGCAAGATATAGGCTCCCAACACCCCGGCAATGGCCCCACTTGCCCCCAGCGAAGGAATGGTGGACTCCATATCGAAAAACCACTGGGTTAGGGCGGCCAAAGCTCCACAAGTCAGGTAAAAAATGAGGTAGCGCACATGCCCCAAGCGATCCTCAACATTGTTGCCGAAAACCCACAAAAAGAGCATGTTCCCACCAATATGGAGAAAGCCCCCATGCAAAAATTGCGAGGTAAATAGCGTTACCCACTCGGGGCGCAGCGAAGAGGTGGCCTCCCCCTGAAAGCTGGCCGTCAGTTCCACCGGCACCACCGCCCACTCTCGGAAAAAAGCTACCAGTTCTCGCGGCGATAGGGTAAGCTCATACACAAAAACCAGGATGTTGATAAGCACCAGGGCATAAGTAACGTAGGCAGGGTGGGTGGTTGGGTTGCGATCTTGCAGAGGTACCACAGTCGGGATCCGGTTAACATCACCCTCTAGCCTACCCTGCTAGGCCTTCTCAGGCCTAACTTGAGGCTACACTAGGGTAGCTTGTCGGTGGGATCCCTAAACTGCAAAGGGGTTTTAGCCGTCCCCCCCACAGCCGACAATGGATTTGGAGGAGTGGATCGATGTTTGAGGTCGAGAACCGAACTGCCCCGCTCAAGTTTTTGGTGGTCGAGGATCATCCCGAGGTCGCCCAAAACAATTGCGAGTGGCTGCAACGGATTGCAGCAGATGCTCAATGCATCACAGTCTCCAATCCGATGGACGCCATACTGCGCCTGCAGCGGGAGCAGCCGGACTTGGTAGTAGCCGACTTGCTCTACGGCCAAACCAGTGGCGAACAGTCTGCTGAACCTGGTCTAGAGTTCTTGCGCCACATTTTCGAGAACTATCCTACTTTGAATGTAATGGCCTATTCCAGCGAGCCGCTGCTGCTGACTCCTTTGGTGGGCCTGATCAGCAAACACCAAGGTGGATTTGCCGCAGTCAACAAAATGGAGCGGCGCACTGTGTTTTTGGAGGGGGCCAAAAGTGCCCTCAATGGAGAACTGCGCATGCCCCGTGAGTTGCGCGGCTTGACCAAGCTGACGGAGCGGGAAATCGAGGTCTTGAACCTGCTCTGCAAAGAGGCTCTTACCGACCAGGCCATCGCTGACCGCATCCACACGAGCAAAAAGACCGTACAAAATTGTATTCAAAGGCTCAAAGAGAAGCTGGATATCTTTGGCTCTGAAGATGAGATCAACGCTCGCGTTGCCATGTGTATGGCAGCAGTTCAGAAAAAGCTTATCCAGTGGTAAACCTAGAGGACTTCCAAGCGCTCTAAGACACTGGCGTGCCTGCCCTCAGCTTCCCTGCTTCTGGAGCAGAGAGCCTAGGGTTCAAGCGTATTTTTCCGTAGTCGTCTCGAGCCAGATACGCCCCTTTCCCACCTCCCAAAAGGGCCCCTTATCTCTGGGTCAAGGCAGACAAAGAGGGCAAAACATCCTCTCGAAAGGGAACCTCGTTTTGATTCACCCTCTCCAGCTCGGCCAACATGAGAGGGTTGACGCGGTTCAGATAGGGGATCAGAACCTGTTTTAGCCTGGGGCGGTAGAAACGGTGGTAGCTATACACGGGGGTGGCTGGAAATCCCCGCCGAATCTTGTGGGATCCCCCAGCCCCGGGATCAAAGTTGCGGATCCCTTCGCGGATGGCCAGGGCAATCGGCTCGTAATAGCAAACGTTAAAGTGCAAAAACTTCACCTCCTCCCGGCAGCCCCAGTAGCGCCCAAAGAGGCGATCCCCCTTGCGAACACAAAAAGACATCCCCACCACTTCTGAACCTCGCTCGCCGGCTACCAGCACCAGCCGCTGCCGGTAGTTGGGATAAAGAGCCTCAAAAAAGCGGCGGTTAAGGTATTTGCTCCAGTTCCAGAATTGAGCGCAGGTATTGCTGTAAAAGTCGTACATGAGAGAGAGCAGGCGCGGCGTGATCTCCTCTCCGGTGTAGATCTTGAGTTCTATGCCGCTTTTTTCCATGGCGGCCCGCTCTCGCTTGATGTTGCGCCGCTGGTTGGCGTTGAACTGGCTCAAAAAGTCTTCGTAAGAGCGATAGCCGGGATTGTGCCACTGGTAGTTGTGGGTAATTCGGGGAGTCAATCCATCGGCCTCCAGTTGGGCCCGCCAGTCTAAGTCCACATAGAGCAGGCTGAACACCGAAATATCGTTGTCTTGGCAGAAGCGATCGATAGCAGCCAGCATCGACGGCCACACCTCTGCTTCCGAGTAGTCTGGATGGACAAGAATGCGATAGCCGGTGGCCGGCGTAAAAGGAGCCATGCCAATGAGCTTAGGGTAGTAGCGTTCTCCCAGTTGGCTGGCAACCGCAGCCCACTCTTGGTCGAAGACAAATTCGCCCTGGCTATGGCTTTTCAAATACAAGGGGGCAGCGGCGATCAGTTGCCCATCCGACTCCACCAGCAGGTGACAGGGCAGCCACCCCGTGTTGCGGCTGGCGCAACCGGAAGCTTCTAGGCTGTGCAGCCACTCGTATTCCAAAAATGGAGAGGTGCGCTCCGTCTGCAGCGCTTGCCAGGCAGATGCTGGGATCCCGCGAATATCGTGGCACCAGCGCAATTTCAAACCAGTTGACATTTGCCTGTCCGGATAGACCAACTTGCCCTGCCTCGGCTGGGAGGGGATCCCTCCTCTAAGTTCAACCTAGGATGGAATCCCTGCACCTCAAGGGCCACATCGGCGAAAGCTAGACAACTGCTCTTTGCCCAGCTCAAAACTTTCCCAGCGCTAGACCGTGCCTTTGTTAAGTTATTTTATTCGGGATCCCTGGGCTCGTAGTAGTGGTTGGCCAATTCCAGAGCCATCTGAAACTTCTGCTCACGGGTGAGGTCGGCCCGCCGGGCAATCTGGGCAAAGCGGTTGACATCTGGGGGCAAGAAGTCGAAAGGACGCTGTTCCCGCACAATATCTACGACCAGATCGCAAAGGGCCTGCTGGTAATCGTTATAAAAAATTTCCCCCAAAGCCTTGAGGCGGCCATCGGGCACCGGATTGTTAAAGTCAATGGCTTGCAGCTCTCCTTTTTCATCGATAAACAGCTCTACCGAGTTCATTTCATAGCCCAACGCTCGATTGATGATCCGGCATGTATCGATAACTTTTTTGCCCATCTCCGGGGTGAGAAACTCTGGATCAAATAAGTACTCGCTGGCATCGAACTTGCGAAAGATGTATTTAATAGGGATGATCTTTCGGCCAATGCAGAGGGCGCGAATCTGCCAGGGGTAAGGACTTTTAACCTTCTCCTGGATCATCATCACCTGGGATCCGGAGCGGTCGTAAAAGTAGAGGAGCTGCTCCATGTTGTAGGCAATTTCCACCCCAATGGCCTCCCGTCCTTCTGCTGGTTTGATGACAATTGGCCAGCCGAGATCTTCTGCCATCCCCTGCCAATCGAAAAACTTGTGATACTTAAAGTCTTCTGCTTTCAAAGCCGGAGCTTCTTTGGGAGGTAGGATGTAAGTCTTTGGAATGGAGATCCCCAGCTCTTTGACCACCATATAGGCGGCATCCTTGTTGCGCAGGTAGTAGTAGAAGCTAAAGGGGTTGTTGATGAGGTACACTCCCCGAAAAGCAAAGCCCATAAACAGGCCGATAGCCTGCGGGTAAAGGTAGCTGAAGCGATCCAGGATGAGGCGATACTTGGTGCGGTAGTCGAGGTTGACCTCGTGAATGGTGACATGTTCGGCCTGGATCTTGTAGGTTTTGCCGTTGCGAGCTTGAACGGGCGGAAGAGCGTTGAGGCGGGCCAGGGTGTCGTCCCCAAAAGGCTCGCTAAAGTGCAGGCTGCCAACCCAGTAGTCCTCGATCATCAAAAAAGGCTCTTTTGCTTTGAACCAATGACTATATTTTCTGCAATGTTGGTGCCTTCGCGATTTTCGGCGAGCTCTTCTGGGCGGGATCCTACGCGAAGGCGCGGATTTGCGCTTGCCAAGTGGGCCAGTCGTGATCCCCCTCCCACACCTCCAGGTGATGGGGGATGTGGTTGCGGCGGAGGACTTCTGCCAGGCGCAGGTTGTCGTTGAGGCAGTGGTCACGGTGGGCGGTGAGCAGCTTTAGCTCGGTATTTTGCCCGCCCAGTTGTTCCCAGAGTTGTCGGCTCATGTTGGACATGTAGGCCAAGGGGTTGATGAAGTACAGCTCCTGCTCCGCCGGTTGGGGATCCCAGCCGGTGACAGGGCCGAGGGCCGCTACATCGTAAGGCCCCCCCAGTGCCAGACAGCGGCGCACCAGGCCGGGGTGCCGACAGGTGAGGTTGACGGCGTGGGTGGCCCCCAGAGAGAAGCCTGCCACCACCAGAAAGTCATTTTGTGCTGCGGCCTTGGCGTAGGGGATCAGCTCTTCTACCCAGTGCCGCTCCAGCAAGAGCCAGCGATCCCGCCGTTGGGGCACGTCCAGCTCGCGGTTGAACAAGGTCTCCCAATCCAGGGTTTCCACGCAAAAGGCCTGCAAATAGCCCTGTTCCAAGTGATGGCCGAGGCTGGCGATAATGCCGCGATCTTCCAGGTCGAAAAAACGCCCATTGCTGGTGGGTAGGCAGATGAGCGGGTAGCCGTGATGCCCAAAGTGGAGCATCTCCATTTCCCGGCCCAGAACCCGGGAGGCAAAGCGCAGATAGCGGCGAGGGTAGGACATCGGATCCCTAGACAAAAACTAAACCCCAGCCGGCTTTTGCAGCCGCTGTTGAGACGGGTGGCAACGCGAGGAGCTGGAGGGCTGACAGCCCCCTCGTGGCCTGGGTCTTTTTGTGCAGGTGCAGTCAGCTCAAGCGATCCCAAGAAATTTTAGGAGATTTCGGAGAACAAATCCTTGAGGGCAGTGCGGGCGGCCAAGTGCTTGCGGGTGGACTCGAGGATCTCAGCTTCCCGCCGCAGGCGATTTTCGGTGCTGACCATTTCCAGCAGCGCTTGCTGCTCCCGGGGAGCCCCGTGAAAGTGGCTGGCAATCCAGTAGGACAACTCTATCGGGGTGGTGGGCAGTTGCTCCGGCAGCTCCGTATCCCGCTCCATCAGCTTGCCAGAGAGGCGCACCACATCCTGAAGTAGGGTGGAAACCTGCTGCACCAAGCCCTGCAAATCCGCGGTGGTCGGCTCATCCTCGATCCACTCCACCAGCCCCACCCGGAAGGGTTTCTCCCGCACGTAGTTCAACACCCGGAAGCGCTGCTGCCCCAAGGTCAAAATGTCCATGCGGTCATCCGGCAACCGCTGCACCTGCAACACCTCGGCACAACAGCCCACCCGCACCGGGGATCCCGTCTGGGGATCGAACATCAGCACCCCGAAACGGCGATCCGTCTCCAGGATGGTGTTGATCATCATGCGATAGCGGTACTCGAAAATGTGCAGCGGCAGGGGGCGACCCGGAAACAACACCACCTCTGGCAGGGGAAACAGGGGTAGCTCACGTACGTCCACAGAAGAGGAAGGCATAAGGCTTTGCTTTTTGCGCTACTGAGTCTAGTTTAGCGATCTCGACGGAGCCACACCGACCGATTCCTAAGCAAAGCGGTGGTGCCAAAGGGTGATGGCAATAGCTAGGGCATCGGCAGCATCGTCGGGGCGGGGCAGGCTGGGCAGATTGAGCTCGCGGGCCACAGCGGCTTGCACCGCCTGTTTGTCGGCGCGTCCGTAGCCCGTCAGGCTTTGCTTCACCTGGGCAGGGGTGAACTCCACCGGCACCAGATGATGCTGGGCTAGGACGAGTAGGATCACCCCCCGCGCCTGGGCGATGGGGATGGTGTTGCCCATTTTGTAGAAGAAGAGCTTTTCCAACCCCACCTGATGGGGCTGAAACTGCCGCAGCAGCTCCTTGAGATCCTCGTAGAGGGTTTGCAGCCGTTCCGGGATTGATTGCTCCCCAGGGGTGCTGATGACTCCGTAGTCCAGGGATCGAAGTCCGCCGGCACCTGCCAGGATGCAGCCAAAACCCACTGTCCCCAACCCCGGGTCGAGGCCGAGGATACGCTGCTCAGGGACGCAATCCAAGGACTCCGTCCCGCTGCCGCGATCAGGCAGGGGTTCTCTCCTTGGCAAAGCCGGCAGAGGTATCCGACGCGGCATGGTCGGTGTACAAATACGCCAACCCCGAGAGCAGAGTGAGGGCCACCGCCACCCAAAAACAGGGGATCCCGATAGGCCAGTTCAAAATCAGTAGAGCGATAGCCAGGATTTGGGCGACCGTCTTGGCTTTGCCCCAGTGGTTGGCGCCGCGGATCTGGCTTTGGTTGGCCCGCCAACCGGCAATGACCAGCTCTCGCCCCACCAGCAAAAAGACTCCCCAGGCCGGGATCCGCCCCAGCTCCAGCAGGCCCAGCAGCGAGGCCAACACCAGCAGCTTGTCCACCAGGGGATCCAGAACCTTGCCCACATCGGTCACCAACCCATAGCGGCGGGCCAAGTGGCCGTCCAGCCAATCTGTTGCCGCCGCCAGCAAAAACGCCCAGAGGGCCAGCCCTTCCCCCAGCGGGGATCCCAGGCCCAGCCCCAGCAGAATCCAAGGGATCCCTCCAAGGCGCAGCAAGGTGATGGCGGTGGGCAGGTTGAGCCACGCTGGCTTGGGAACTAGGACTGGGCTGGTAGGGTTCACCTCGACCTCCTTCGACGACCTCGACTATCGATAGTGGCCTAAGCGCTCGGTGAGCAGGCGGTAAAACCCCTCGGCATCCACCCCAAAAGCTACCTGCACATTGGCGGGGCGGCCACTCAGCCCCCAGCGATCCACCACTGTCCGACCCAGATTGAGGGGGCTAGCCGTCTCCACCTCCACGTAGCAGGGCTTCAGCTCGAACAACTGCGGCTGCAACAGGTAGGCGACTACACAGGGATCGTGCAGGGGTCCCCCCGGCAGGCCGTAGCGCCGGATGTCGAACTTGCCGTAGAAAGCGAGCATGTCGGCCACTGTCTGCCCCACCCGCGTGCCGAGGGCGCGGATCCGCTCGATCCGCTCCGGCGTACTGAGGACTTGCTGGGTAACGTTCAGGCCCAGCATCACCACCTCGGGGATCCCGGCGCTGAGCACAATCTGGGCGGCGTGGGGATCGGTGAAGATGTTGAACTCGGCGGCAGGGGTGGTGTTCCCCTCAAAGGCAGATCCCCCCATGAACACCAGACGTCGGATGTGCTCCACGATGCGGGGCTGCTGCACCAGGGCCACTGCCAAGTTGGTCATCGGGCCCAGCAGCGCTAGGGTAACCGGCTCCTGCGCCGCCATCAAGGTCTCGATCAGGTACTGCACGGCGTGCAGGGATCCCAGCGGCATCTGCGGCTCCGGCAAGTTGGCCCCGTCGATCCCGCTTCTGCCATGCACCTCTTCGGCGGTCTGCAGCGGGCGCAACAGCGGGCGGGGACAGCCGGCATAGACCCTCATCTGCGGCTGACCGGCCAGCTCGCAGATCTGCCGGGCGTTGCGGCTGGTTTTTTCCACAGAGACATTGCCGGCCACCGTGGTAATGCCCAGCACTTGCAGCTCAGGTGACGCCATTGCCAGCAGCAGGGCCACTGCGTCGTCTTGGCCGGGGTCGCAATCGATGATCAGGGGCACCATAGGGATCCCGGAGGCTTTCTACCCCTATTGACACTTCCCCAACCAAAGGCGGGGGATTGTTACGCAGTCCACACGCGGACTCGTGAAGGCGCTGTCAAGACGCTCCTACCCAGTTCCCTAGGGTAAAGCCCTGAGGTTCTGCTTACTTTGCTGAGCAACGCCCCCACACTATGCCCTGGTCGGGTCTTCCACCAGGGAACGCCAAGCGTTACTGGCTACTATACCAAAGGTCTCGGGCCCGCTGGCGCGAAGGGAGAGCAACTCAAGTTGCTTGCGAGCTTTTCCGCCCCGCCGTGCAAGGCTACCAAGCTGCCCCGCTGTGTAGGCGGCAATGGCCCGTTCTCCTTGAGTCTCTCTGGAGACCAAGGCAGATTCCGGCCAGGTTTAA
>NZ_JANSJA010000281.1:0-3293 GCF_047462335.1 Synechococcus sp. H60.1 | reverse complement strand
GTTACCGATACATCTTCGATGCGCAGAGCCGGAAAGGCCGTGGTGCCGTTGAAAACAGTTACCTCTTGTGAGATGGCGGAGATATTGCGCAAACAATCGTAGAGGTTGCCGGCAATGGTGGTCTCCAGGATGGGGCGCTTCTCGCCACCTTTGACCAAAAAGCCCCCCTTCACCACTCCGGAAAAATCGCCGGTGATCGGGTTGCTGCTGCCGGAAAGCCGCGTGACGATAATGCCCCGCTCCATCGCATACAGCTCAGACAAAGGGGTTGTCCCCGGGGCCACGCTCAGACAGGCCGGCCCCACGCCCGGCAAGCTGCCCGCCCCCCCTGTGGCATGGCCGTTGGAGGGAACGCCGGCAGCCCGGCCTTCGTAGCTGTTGTACATGAAGTTGCAGAGGATCCCTTCGTGGATCAGGGGGGTAATTTGGCGTGGGATCCCCTCGCGGTCGAAGGGCTCGATGGGGTGGCCGGGCAAGCCCAGCCCCTCGGAAACCAAGGTCAACAGGGGGCTGGCGATCAGGGATCCCATCTTCTGCGCCAGGGGGCTTTTGCCCTTGCGCACCGCGTCCGCCCCCAGCACAAAGAGGAGGTCTCCCAGAAACTCCTCCACCACATCCGGCGGCAGGACGATGGAACCGCGAAAACTCTCCCCCTCCCTAGCCCCTAGGGCCCCCACACACTTTTGCACAAAGCGATTAAAAGCCCGCTCCAGCGCCGGCAGCAGCTCCGCCCGCTTCTGCACACTGTCGCCGTCGTAGGCAAAGCTGCCCACCTCGTCCCCATCGATGGCCATGCCAAACAGGGATCCGCCCGCCTCGACGCTGTGGTAGTTGGCGCGGATGCCGGTGGAAGAAGCAATGGCCACGGTATCCTCTTCCACGCTGAGGGAGCCGCTGTCGATGGTGATGCGGGGATCTTTGGATCGCACCCACTCCACCAGTTGGGATCCCAGTTGCGTCAGCTCGGCAGCATCCAGTTCCAGCAGGCCTGGGTCGAGGGCAAAGGGCACCTGGGGCAGAGGCTGGGGATCCGGCAGGCCGTTGAGGGGATCCGCCGGCGAAGCCTTGGCCATGGCCACCGCCTCAGCCGCTGTCTCGGCCAGCTCTTCCGGGCGGTTGGAAGTGGCAAAGCCCAGCCTGCCGCCGCAGAAAACCCGGATGCCGAACAGGGTCTCGCTGCTGCTGCGGGCCAGGTTGAGGTCATTTTTCTCAAAAGTTACTTCCGTCTCACGGCCTGAGTTGGCAAACACCTCTGCTTGGTCGGCCCCGGCAGCCAAGGCCTTTTGCACACCCTGTTCGCAAAGATCCAGCAGGTTTTCAGGAGCAATGACGGAGCCGGCCATAGAACTTGAGAGCTGCAAGAGAACAGTTCTATTATCGACCCTGCTGCCAAGACCTGCCCCAACAGCAGGGGGCAGATGATCTCAACTGGTCACTTGGGCTTGGGATCCGTTTGCCGGCAGCTTTGCGGATCCCTGGCGCATCAGGGCTGCTCCAGCGGCTGATCCGAGAACAGCAAGGGGGCAATGTTGGCGGCTTGGTTGAGTGGGATCTCGTCGTGGATGGCGTACTGATAAAACTGATCCAGCCGCTGACACAGACCTTCTGGGGTCAAAGCTTGCACATTGGAGCTGATGATGTAGCTCTGGGCAGGAGAGGCCCGAAACGCCTGAAAGGCTTTGCGACAAAACGCCTGCTTGGCCTCAGGATCCGCCTGGCGCCACTCCGGCCCTGTGAGTTTGCCAGAGAGTGCCGGCTCAGTTGCTGCCCAGGCGCTGGACGCGACCAGGGGCAGTCCCGTTGCCCAAACCAGCCAGGCCAGGAGGAGCAGCAATACCTGCTGCCAAGAGAACCCAAGCCGTTGCTTGTGTTGCACCATAGGTGGATATGCTGAGGGAAGGAGCTTGGAATGCCGAAGCATCCCTAGCGATCCTATCGCCCTCGGTCTCCCCCATCCAGCCGAGGACAGCCCTGGAGCAAGGTTGGCAAGCAGCTCTATGGCTCGCAGCAAACCCCGCCAAAAACAGCGCTTTCCCCATCTGCTGGGCTCCAAGTGGACTTCTGTCCAGCCTGTGATGGGTTGGCGACATTTTCAGGTCGCCGCCCGCCAAGAGGGGCAAGGGGGGCTGGTGTTTGCCGAGCTGAGGGCCGTCTGCGATCCCCAGGTGCGCCTCTGGGTCAACGCCGCCACCCTCAAAAACCGGGATCTCTGGCAGCCGGGCTGGACGCCGCTGGAAGACGGGATCCCCTGCGGATCTGGCGGATCGTCTCTCTCCAGAGACTCAGGGATCCCCGGATCCCTCTAGCGCTGTATTCTTCTAGCTACAAGACTTTTGAGGAGAAAACGATGCCCAGGTGTGATGTCTGTGGGAAAGAGCTCAGCTACGGCGACTATCAATGGGCCAAGCGCTGTACCAATCCCTACGGGAAATCCCACCTTATCTGCTTCGACTGCTACAGCGGTTCTTCCTGTCCCATCTGCTCCTCCCCTCTCGAGTCGGCAGAATAGAAAGAAGTCGTTCTCAACAGCCGCTTTTCCTCTCCCGGTGAGCCAAGCTCTTGGAAGGAAGTTGGCAAAAGTCTCGCTGGTGTTCCCAAGGGAGCCGCAACAGTGCGCATTGGCCAGGGCTATGACATCCACCGTCTCGTAGAAGGGCGCCCCCTGATCCTAGGCGGGATCCGGATCCCTTACGAAAAGGGTCTGTTGGGCCACAGCGACGCCGACGTGCTCACGCACGCCATCATGGACGCCCTCCTAGGGGCCGCCGCCCTGCGGGACATCGGCTACTACTTTCCCCCGGAAGAGGAGCGCTGGAAAGGGGCAGACAGCATTCTCCTCTTGCAGCAGGTGGTGCAGTTGGTAAGCCAAGAGGGCTGGCGCATTGCCAACGTCGATAGCGTCGTGGTGGCAGAGCAGCCCAAGCTCAAGCTCCACATCCCCGCCATGCAGGCCCGCCTGGCCGAGGCCATGCAACTATCGCCCAAACAGGTAGGCGTGAAGGCCACCACCAACGAAAAACTCGGCCCCGTCGGCCAGGGAGAGGCCATGGCTGCCTTTGCCGTCGCCCTGCTGGTGGAACGCTGAGCTGCCGGCTTGCGGAAAGCACCTGGCCGTTGCCCTGCCCAAGCTGCCAAACTGGCAAGCAATCGCTCCCTCAAAAAACCAATTGGCCCCCATTGTCGTGAAACCCCCTGCCGCCTCGATCCCAGCTCCCCTCTCCCAGAGGGAGAGGGGCTGGGGGCTTGGACTTATAACGCAGGCGGGGACACAGAGACGGGCGCCCGAGGCGGGG
>NZ_JANSJA010000280.1:0-522 GCF_047462335.1 Synechococcus sp. H60.1 | reverse complement strand
AATCAAAGGAAAATCATTGGTGTGCCCTGCAACTCGCTTTGGCTAGAGTCAAGGTGCTCAACGCCTTACGGCAATCAAAGGAAAATCATTCGCCTTGACGGCGGCGCCGCTTGGCGCCGTTTCTGGTGCTCAACGCCTTACGGCAATCAAAGGAAAATCATGAGAAAATCCGGAAGCGGTTCTGCAAGCTACGGAGTCGTGCTCAACGCCTTACGGCAATCAAAGGAAAATCATGGACTTCAAACTCCTGGTAATAAGAGTCGCTTTGGTGCTCAACGCCTTACGGCAATCAAAGGAAAATCATTCCACGAAGACAATCTTGGCCTACCTAGGAGCCCAGTGCTCAACGCCTTACGGCAATCAAAGGAAAATCATTAGATTCTGCCCACTTATCGTAAGCGCGGAGGCGACGTGCTCAACGCCTTACGGCAATCAAAGGAAAATCATTCCATCTTCTTGCGGAGGGGGGGGTTGTCGGGTAGGTTGCTCAACGCCGTTCGGGAAAGAAAGGTAAATAATGGT
>NZ_JANSJA010000279.1:0-24940 GCF_047462335.1 Synechococcus sp. H60.1 | reverse complement strand
GTACCGTAAGGTGAGTAAAACTGTACGGGTAAACAGACGGCAGATGTTGCGACTCTATCCCAACAAAAGCTAGGAGAAAGCTATGCTCGTCGTCTGCACTGTTACTTGTACAACGCTTGCGTCGCTCAAAGGACTCCGTCCCGCTTGCGCAGTCGGCACTATTCAGGCTGGATATATCCCAGCTCTTCGGGATGAAAGGTAACCAGTAACGGTAAGCACGACACCGTCACCTTCAATGACTTGGGCATTACCCTAAAGAGGCGGAGCAGGGACAACGATTGGGGAAAACCGACCACGCTAACCCTTGTCTACAAACCATCTTTGCGGCAGTGGTATGCTTCGTTCCCCGTAGAGGTGGAGGTACCCCATGGCTCCCAGTCGGAGTTGAGGGATGAGTCTATCGTTGCCTACGATTCGGGCACCGAGACAGCCATCACCTTGTATAACGGGAGCAGAGGCTCGGCACACGGGATCCATGAAGCACCTGGGGCAGAGGAAGAGACGGAAGCCTTGCCCAGGTGGGGAAACCCCAGCTGCTTATGCAGTGGGGCCTAACTGCTGTTTGGGGAGGCTTGCGTTGCCCGCAGCTCTTCTTCCTTTGGGAGAGGGGAGCTAGCAACGCAACTTGTAGCACCAGGGCTGCCGGGCTCCCTTAGCTAATCTTGAGGCTGTTGATGTTGCACCGTCTCAGGGCAGGCGCCGTTCGCCTCACCAAGCCCGTCAGCACATTGCCAGGGCCAATTTCCCATACCTCTTGGATACCGTCGGCAGCCATCTGTAGCACTGTCTCTCGCCAGCGGACTGGAGCAGTCATCTGGGACAGCAGCGCCTGCTTGAGAACTTGGGGATCTCGGCTGGCGGCAGCCGTGCAATTGCTGTAGACCGGCACTCGCGGAGCCTGAAAGTCAACCTCGCGCAAGGTGTGGGCAAAGGTTTCCGCCGCCGCCTGCATCAAGGGCGAGTGAAAGGCGCCGCTGACTTTGAGGGGAACGGTGCGCTTAGCCTGCAACTGCTCACAGACAGCCTGCACCCCCTCGACCGAGCCGCTGATCACCACCTGATCCGGGCTGTTGTCGTTGGCAATGACCACGTCGGACGTCATCTGGCACAGGTGCTCCAGCTTGTCGCGATCAAAGCCAATCACCGCCGCCATGCTGCCGGGGGGATCCCCTGCAGCTTCCATCAACTGGCCCCGCAGCGCCACCAGCCGCAGGCCAGTCTCAAAATCAAATACCCCGGCAGCGTAGAGGGCGCTATATTCTCCCAAGCTGTGGCCGGCTGTACAGGCAGGAGCCTGACCCTGAGCGTAGAGATAGTCCGTCAGCAGGGCTGATACGGTGAATAAAGCCGGCTGCGTGTAGCTGGTCTGATGGATCTGCTCTTCCGAGAGCGCCAAGGGATCCCATCCCAGCCTCTCGCGGGCCAAAGCCAACTTCTGGGCCGCCCCCGGCCAATCCTGTAAGTCCTTTCCCATGCCCACGGCTTGGGATCCCTGGCCGGGATAGATCCAGGCAACGGTCATCAACTCATTTCCCCCAACGAAAGACAATCGCTCCCCAGGTGAGGCCGGCGCCAAAGCCTGCCATCACCCCCAGATCGCCAGCGCCAAAGCGCCCCTGCGCGATCCAGGTGGCCAAGGCAATCGGTACCGAAGCGCCGGAGGTGTTGCCGTACTGTTCTAGGACGCTGGCCACCCGCTGGGGATCCAACTGCAAGCGCTTGGCCACAGCATCGAGGATGCGCTGGTTGGCCTGGTGGATGAAGTAGCCTTGCACGGCTGCTGCGGGGATCCCGGCCCGAAAGAGAGCCTTCTCGACAATCTCCGGCACCGCCTGGACGGCAAACTTGTACACCTCGCGGCCATTCATAGCGATGGGGCAGCAGCGGTATTGCCCCACCTGCAGGGATCCCGCCAGGGTCTTGGTCTCGGTGGCCATAGCCAGGCTGAGTAGCTCGCTGCCGCTGCCATCGCTGCGCAGCTCGATGCTGAGGATGCCGCTGTCCCCCTCTCTTGCGGCTTCCAGCACCACCGCCCCCGCGCCGTCCCCAAACAGGACGCAGGTGGTGCGATCCGTCCAGTCCACTGTGCGAGAGAGCACGTCCGCCGCCACCACCAGTGCCCGCCGGTACAGCCCGGTTTGGAGAAACTGGGCTGCCGTGGCCACGGCAAACACAAACCCCGTACAGGCCGCTGTCAGGTCAAAAGCCACCGCCTGTGTCGCCCCCAGCGCTGCCTGTACCCGCGGAGCCGAGCCGAAGCGATCGACGCCGGTGGAGGTGGCCAGGAGGATCAGATCCAGCTCCTGGGGTGGGATCCCGGACTGTGCCAGGGCGGCCTTTGCCGCTTGAACCGCCAAATCCACCAGGCTGAGGTCGGGGGGCAGGATGCGCCGTTGGCGAATGCCGGTGCGGGGCCAGATCCACTCGTCGGAAGTCTCCACAATCTGGCTGAGGTCGTCGTTGCTCAGGCAGGGAGCCGGCAGGGCAGCTCCCACCCCTACCAGGCGCACGGTCGGGAGGCCATTGCTGGGCATGGACACTATCCTTCCGCCCGCTCCAAGGATCCTACCGGCAGGGCTTCTGGACTGGGGTTAGAGGCCGAGGCCAGAGGACGGGCATTCTCTCCGGGATTGGACTTGGATGGGGGGGAGTCAGTCATTTCCGCTTGCAGCCGCTGTAGGATCTTCTGCTCCGCCGCCTCTTTGGCCAGGCGAATGGCATGGTAGACCATCGCCGCCTTAGAGCTGCCGTGGGTAATGACGCAGATGCCGTTCACCCCCAGCAACAAGGCGCCACCATATTCTACATAGTCCATGCGCCGCTTCACCTGCTTCAGGTTGGGCCGGAGCAGCCAGCAGCCCAGTTTACCACGCCAGCCGCGGGGCAACTCCTCCCGCAGCACCTGGGTGATCACCTGGCCAACGCTCTCCGCAAACTTGAGCAGGGCGTTGCCCACAAAGCCGTCGCACACCACCACATCAAAGTCCCCCGTCAACACATCCCGCCCCTCGGCGTTGCCGGCAAAGTGGATCCCCGGCAACTGTCTCAGGCGCTGATGGGTGGCCAGGGCCAGGTCGTTGCCCTTGTTGGGTTCCTCGCCAATGTTGAGCAGGCCCACCCGCGGCTTCTCAATCCCCAGCACGCACTGGCAGTAGAGGGATCCCATGCGGGCAAATTGTTCCAAGAAGCGGGGCCGGCAGTCCACGTTGGCTCCCACATCCAAAAGCAACACCGGCTTGCCCTTCAAAGTGGGCAAAAGAGCGCCAATGGCCGGGCGGTCGATCCCCGCCAATCGGCCTAAGTTGAGGTAGGCAGCGGCCATCGCAGCCCCAGTGTTGCCAGCAGCCACCACTGCATCTGCCTGCTTGGTGCGCACCTGTTGCATGGAGACGTTGATAGAGGCCTGCGGCTTTCTGCGCACCGCCAGGGGCTCTTCCGCCATGCCCACTTCGTCCTCAGCAGGCACGACAGTGATCCCAGGCGGCAGTGGCTGGGGCAGAAAAGGCTCGAGAGCGTCTGGACGACCGACCAGCGCAATCCCCACCTGAAGATACCGATGGGCCAGCAGGGCGCCCTTGATGATCTCTTCGGGAGCGTAGTCACCTCCCATCGCATCAACTGCAATTCGCACGAGCTGACCTCACACTGGAACACTCCTGACAAGCAAAATGCGGGGATCTCCGCTGCTTCTTTGCCTCGAGAAGTTGGGATCCCACTATCTACAAGGGGCTATCGAATTTTACCAGATTTGCTCTCTTTGGTTGAGGCTGGCGAGCGCCTGTTCAAAGCAGTAGGGGAGCACTGCCCACCTGCCCCAGGAAGAGGACAGGACACGCTCTTTACCGCTGGGTGAGAGCGGCCAGGAGGGATTGCACCTGCTGGACATGGGCACTGGCCACGGAGCCCCTGTCTTGATGTTGACCCAGCTCCGCCTCCAACTGAGCCAGTTGTTGTGCCAACTCCGCCCAGCGATCTCGCTCGGGGTAGAGGGTGGCCTGGAGATGGTTGAGGCGGCCCCAGGTTTCTGCCATCGCCTGGGTGCGGGCCCGCAGGGATCCCTCCTCTTGCTCCAGTTGTTGCCACTGCTGCTCCAACTCTTGCCGCTGGCGGGCAAGCTGCTCCTGTTGAGAAGGCAAAGACGCCTCCAGTTGTTGAATGAGGGTTTGCAGACGGCTTTTTTCCTGGAGCAGCTCCTGCTTCTGGCTGCCGATCTGCTCGAGGATCGGCCCGATATCCACCTGAACTGGGGCGGCAGCCTGATTTTGAAGCTGCCTAAGGCGGGCTTCCTGGCGGGTCAGCTCTTCGTATTCCCGCTGCAGGTTTTTCTCCTGGGGCGCCAGGGCCTCTTCCAGGGCGCTACAGGCAGACTGGGCGTAGTCGATATCCATCTCGATGTCAAACCGCTCTTCGGGAGAGGCGGTGGCCAGCCGCTCTTGCAGCTCCCGCAAGGTCTGCCGGTTTTGCTCCAGCTCGGCCCGCTGTTGGCTGACTTGGGCCGCCCGCTGCTCATAATCTCGACGCATCTGGCTCACCAAGGCCGCCAGCTCCTCCACTGAGATCGCAGACCCTGAGGCACCTGACCCGCTGTTGCTACTGCCATCGACGATGAAGTCGTACTCCTGCACTAGACGATAGGCTTTTTGGAACAAGCTCTCTTGGGACTGCAACTGCTGGAGGATCCTCTGCAGTTGCTCCTGATAGGCTCGCAGGGATCCCTGCCGGGCATGCCATTCGGCTTGGCTCTGCTCCAGGGATCGTTGGGATCCCCACCAGGCGGCGCAGCGCTCCCGCCAGGTACGGTAGTCTCGATCCAGCTCCTCCTGTTGGGCGTGGGCCTGCTGACGTTCTTGTTCCAGTTGGGCAATCTCTTGATTGAAGTGCTCCTGCTGCTGCTGAACCTGGCTTTTTAAACTCTGGAGAAGAGCCAAGGGATTCGCAGAGAAATGTAAACTCTCCTGAACTTCTTGCAGCAAAACCTGGAGCTGGGCTGCTTCTGTTTCCCCCAGCCGGCTGGAGCGGGCCTCTTGCAACTGAGCTTCCAGTTCCTGCCGTTGCCGGTTCAGGGCTTCTCGTTGTTCTCCGATTAGACGCTGCTGCTCGGCCAGGTAGGCCTGCTGGGTTGCCAACTCCTCTTTGAGGCTGTCTAGAAGCTTGCGCTCTTCCTCCACGCCCTTGTATTGCTCGTACAGCCGCCGCACTTCTTCTTCTTGGGCTGCCAGCTCCATCTCACGGCGGGTGAGCTCATGCGCCTGAAAGGTGAGGGATTGTTTCCAAACCTCGATCTCCTCTTCCTGGCTGCGGGCTTTGAGCTGAAGTTGGCTGAAGTTTTGCAGGTAGGTCACCAGTTGGCGAGCGGCTTCGTTGATGCGGGTGACCTGACGGCTGCCGGTGATTTCTGCCAGCACCAGGGCCCCATCCTTGAAGCGCCCGGCCTCCTGGGCGATGCGGCCCTCTAGAGTAATCGATTCTTCGTTCACAGGCACCCAGGTGTTGTCCTGCTGCTGCTTGGCCAGCAATTGCAGAGACGACTTAGCAAACCCAATTGGCTTGGATAGCTCTGCTAGGTACAGCACGCCCGAACTCCTTCAAAACAGCATGGACAGCGATATCCCAAACTCTGCCTCAGCCGAGCCTTTGTCCACAGTTGGGCAAGATGGGGAGACGAAACGGCTGCTGCAGCAAGGCACCCCAGGGCGCGAAAACCTGCGTCAAGCCTCTCAATTGACCGAGGTTGACTTGGATCTATCTCGATCCATCTCGTCCTGAGCAGCACCTTGTCTCGTATCAAGCAGCGCCTCAGCCGGCTCCCTACTGAACTGTCAGTGTAACCAGCATCTGCGGCTGCTCAGTCCCAAACTCAACCATAGGGTAAAAAAAACACCTTTGCCAGAGGCGGTTTGGGGATATGCGGAGTAGCTATTCAAACCGACCGCAGAGCACTAGAGTAGTCTAGGGTGAGGTGTAGAGTTCTGCTCAGGGGTGGTATGGAGCTGCAAGGTGAGCCGCTGGCCGTTCGTCGGCGTTCTCCTGCCCCGCCGGTCGTCGTGGCCTCTCAGGTGTACCAGACAACAGCGCCGGAAGCCAAACCGCGCCACATTTTAGAGGAGATCATCTGGCACAAAGAGCAGGAGGTGGAGCGCCGGCGGGAGCAGCTCCCCCTAAAGCAATTGCAGCAGCAACTGGATCAAGCGCCGCCGGTGCGAGACTTTGTGGCGGCCCTTACCCAATCTCCTCATCCGGTTTCTCTGATTGCCGAGGTAAAAAAAGCCTCCCCCAGCCGTGGGGTTCTCCGGGATCCCTTTGAACCGGTGGCCATTGCGCAAAGCTACGAGGCGGCGGGAGCCAGTTGCCTGTCGGTGCTCACGGATGAGCGGTTTTTTCAGGGCAGCGGCGAGTATCTGCGCCAGATCCGCCAGGCAGTCGGGATCCCCATCCTGTGCAAGGAGTTCATCCTCTACCCTTACCAAATTCTCTGGGCGCGTACTCTGGGGGCGGATGCGGTGCTGTTGATTGCTGCCATTCTCTCGGATGCGGATTTGGGCTATTTTCTCAAGCTGATCCAGCAATTGGGCATGGCAGCTCTGCTGGAGGTGCACACTTGCCAAGAGTTACAGCGGGTTTTGGGCTTGCCGCAACTGCACCAGGCCAAAGGTCAGGTGTTGATCGGCATCAACAATCGGGATCTCAAAACCTTTGCGGTGGACTTGAACACGACGCGGGATCTCTTGGCCGCCCACCGGGATCGCCTGGGCGATCTGCCGGTGGTCAGCGAATCCGGCATTCACTCTCCTGCCGATCTGCAGCAGTTGCGGAGCTGGGGGGTGCGCGCCGTGCTGGTGGGGGAAGCGCTGGTAACGCAGCCGGATCCCGGCCAAGCCGTCCGCTCCCTGTTGTCACCCCAGTAAACCCAGGATTGTCAATGGATCCCAAGAATGGCCTAGATCGATGAAACGTATTCCTGTGCCAGCTCACGTCCACTACGAATTTCTGCTGCGGGTTCTGGAGCGGCAAACGTTTCCGACTGTGGAGGAACAGGATTTTGGCAATCGAGCCCGCACGCAAGAGCTGATCAACTCTTTGCGCAAAGCCCTGACCCAACAGTTGCAACTGGAGGAGGAGTGGCGACAGCGGGGCTATCAGGTGGATTACCGCTGGAACATAGAGGAACCTCAGCCACCCTCTTGACCTTCCAGCCCACTGGAAGGTTTAGCATCAAGCAGGTGGCATTGGGTTGGGGAGGCTTCCCAGGATGCAAGTTGTTTTGACGGTGCCCAAGCTGGCCTGCGCGGCTTGTGTAGATACCATCACGCAGGCGGTGCGGCAACGGGATCCCCAGGCCCACGTGGAAGCGGATCCCAAGACCAAGCAGGTGCGGATTACGTCTGAGCGAGCCGACAGCGACTGGCGGCAGGTGCTTGCCCAAGTGGGCTATCCGCCGGCCTAGCGATTTTTTCCTGCCCGGCAGCGTTAGCAGGACAGAGTTCAGAGGTGGGGTTTTCCCCTTGTGGGGGGGGGAAGAGAGCTTTTGCGTCGCTTTTTCTTCCTTAATTTTCTTAATTTTTGCTCTGAGGACAGCCATGTCTGATTCTGGTTCCCATTCCGCTGCCCCCGGCCTGTCCGCTTCATCTGCTGGCGGCACTTGGCGCTTGGCCATCCAGGGTATGAGCTGTGCCTCCTGCGCTGCCGGCATTGAACAGGCCCTGAGTCGCGTGCGGGGCGTTACAGCCCAAACGGTCAACTTTGCCAGCGAGCAGGCCATCGTCCGTGGGGATCCCCGGCTGGTGAATCCCCAAGCGTTGATCCGGGTGGTGGAGCAGGCGGGGTATCGGGCGCGCTTGGTCGAAGACGATTGGCAACAGTCGGATCCGGACGACACAGAACGGATCGCCCAATGGGTGGCGGAACGGGAATTGAAGCTGAAGGTGGCGATAGGAGTGGGCCTCAGCACGGTGCTGCTGATCGGATCCCTGCCGATGATGCTGGGACGGAAGATCCCCGGCCTGCCCCCCTGGCTGCAGGATCCGTGGTTGCAGTTGCTGCTGACGGCGCCGGTGCAGTTTTGGGTGGGCCAGCACTTTTATCGTGGCGCCTGGGCGGCTTGGCAACGGCGCTCGGCGGACATGAATACCTTGGTAGCTTTGGGAACGAGCGCTGCTTTTTTCTACTCCCTTTTGGCGACGACTTTCCCCGACTTCTTTCATCGCCAGGGCCTGCACCCGGATGTGTATTACGAAGTGGCGGCGGTGGTCGTCACCCTGGTGCTGGTGGGCAAGTGGATGGAGCAGCGGGCCAAAGGGCAAACCTCCGAAGCCATTCGCAAGCTGATGGGGTTGCAGCCGAAAACGGCAAGGGTCATCCGCGATGGGGTGGAGCAGGATATCCCGATTGCGGCGGTGCAGGTGGGGGATCGGATCCGAGTGCGCCCTGGTGAAAAGGTGCCGGTGGATGGGGTCATTCTAGAGGGATCCTCCAGCCTGGACGAGTCGATGGTGACTGGCGAGAGCCTGCCGGTGAGTAAGTCGGCAGGAGATGAGGTGATCGGGGCCACCCTCAACCAGACGGGCAGCTTTGTGATGGAAGCGCGGCGGGTGGGCAAAGATACGCTTCTGGCCCAGATCGTGCGCCTGGTGCAGGAGGCCCAGGGATCCAAGGCCCCCATTCAGCAAGTGGCGGATCGGGTGACCTCCTGGTTTGTGCCGGCGGTGATCGGGGTAGCCATTCTAACTTTTGTCCTCTGGTGGGGGCTGGCGGGCAATCCAACGCTGGCCTTAGTGAACACCATTGGGGTGCTGATCATCGCCTGCCCTTGTGCGCTGGGGTTGGCCACCCCCACCTCGATCATGGTGGCGACGGGGCGGGGGGCGGAATTGGGGATCCTGGTAAAAAGCGCCGATAGCCTGGAATTGGCCCACCGCTTGCGCACGGTGGTCTTGGACAAAACCGGCACCCTCACCGAGGGCCGTCCCAGCGTCACCGATATCTGGACGCCAGGCTCTTCTCCCCTAGCCCTGTTGCGCCTGGCAGCAGCAGTGGAACAATACTCGGAACATCCGCTGGCCCAGGCGGTGGTGCAAAAAGCCAAAGCCGAAGGCATCTCAATCCCGTCGGCCCAGCACTTTCAGGCAAAAGTGGGCGAGGGGGCAGAAGCCTGGGTGGAGGGGCAGCAGGTGCGCATCGGTCGGCTGAGCTGGCTGCAGGCGATGGGGATCCCGTGGGATCCCTCTTGGTCGGAGCGGGTTCAGACCTGGGAAAGCCAGGGCAAAACGGTGATCGGCGTGGCGCAATCCCATCGTCTGGTGGGGCTGTTGGCCATTGCCGACCCGATCAAACCCACCTCCCCCGCCGCGGTGCGCCAGCTGCAGGAGATGGGCCTGGAGGTGATTCTGCTGACCGGGGATAACCCCACCACCGCCCAGGCCATTGCTCGGCAGGCAGGCATTCGCCGGGTGATCGCCCAAGTCCGTCCCGAGCAAAAGGCAGCCTACATTCGCCAGCTCAGACGGCCCCGACACCCGGTAGCGATGGTGGGAGATGGCATCAACGATGCGCCGGCACTGGCAGAAGCCGATGTGGGGATCGCCATCGGGACGGGCACCGATGTGGCCATAGCCGCCAGCGACATTACCCTAATAGCCAGCGATTTGCGGGGCGTGGTCACCGCCATTCAACTCAGCCGCGCCACCCTTGCCAACATCCGCCAAAATCTCTTCTTCGCCTTTATCTACAACACCCTCGGGATCCCGATTGCCGCCGGGGCGCTCTACCCCTTCACCGGCTGGTTGCTCAACCCCATGCTGGCGGGGGCGGCCATGGCCTTGAGCTCTGTTTCTGTAGTGGCTAATGCCCTGCGGCTGCGGCATTTTCGGCCCTCACCCCTAGCCCCTCTCCCTGAGGCACCCTCACCCCCAGCCCCTCTCCCTGAGGGAGAGGGGAGCTAGGGATCAAGGCAGGGGGCCGGGGTTATCCCCCCAGGGGGGCTTGGTGAAGGACAAGCGGCAAGCTAACCTAAGAGGCTCGGGCAGATTGGGGAAAGCGCGGTGCAAATCCGCCACTGTGACGCAACTGTGATGGGATCCCTCCCTCAGCCAGAACACCCACCTGCCCTTGTCCTGTACCCCTTGCGATTCACAAGGAACGGAGTTTTTTGTGTTGAATACCCTCCCTGTTTCCCCTCCCCTTGCGGTTGGGCAGTTTCCTTCTCCTCCATTGCCCCTCTTGCTCATCGGCCATGGATCCCGCGACCCGGAGGGGCAGCAAGCCTTTCTGGAGTTGGCCCAAGCGTACCAATCCCTCACCCCCCAGCGGCCGGTGATCCCTTGTTTTTTGGAGCTGGCGCAGCCGAGCATCGCCCAGGGGGTGGAACAATGCTTGGCTCAAGGGTGGCAGGAGATCGTGGCTCTGCCGCTGTTGTTGTTTGGAGCGCGCCACAACAAGTTCGACGTGACCGTGGAGTTGGATCGCCTGCAGGCCCTCCACCCGCAGTTGCGCATCCACTACGGGGGGCCGCTGGGGATCCGCATCGAGATCTTGCAACTGCTGCGAGACCGCTTGGCCGCTTTGCTGGCTGCCCAACCGCGGCAGATCCCAG
The DNA here is from genome assembly GCF_047462335.1 of Synechococcus sp. H60.1. NCBI lineage: Bacteria > Bacillati > Cyanobacteriota > Cyanophyceae > Synechococcales > Synechococcaceae > Synechococcus > Synechococcus sp. H60.1. The sequence goes on along the minus strand of NZ_JANSJA010000279.1, from coordinate 14,352 downwards.
GGGCGGAAACGGTGTTGCTGTTTGTCGGTCGCGGCTCCAGCGATCCCGAAGCCAACGCCGAAGCCTGTAAGCTGGCCCGGCTGCTCTGGGAAGGGTCGGGGTTGGCCGCCGTAGAGACCTGCTTTATCGGCATCACCCACCCCCGCCTGCCGGTGGGTTTGGAGCGGGCCTTGTCCTGGCAGCCGCGCCGGGTGATCGTGCTGCCCTATTTTCTCTTCACAGGGGTGCTGGTGAAAAAAATCGAGGCGGCGGTGCAAGAGCGGCGACGCCAATACCCCCAGATCGAGTGGCTGATGCTGCCGGAGTTGGGTCTTGTGGATACGGTGCTGCACAGCCTGCAGCAACTGGAGCAAGAAGCCCTCCAGGGCCAAACCCCAATGAACTGCCACCTCTGCAAGTTTCGCCTGGCGGTGAGCGCAGAGCTGGGAGTGGGGCATACCCATCACCACGACCATCAGGATCACCCTCACGCGCAGGGATCCCATCACCACCACCATCATCATGACCATCATTCCCATGGGCAGGGATCCCATCACCATCACCACAACCACGGCCATGCCCCCGCAGCGGCTGCGGATCCCTGGGCTCAGTTAGAGAATTACCACCAACGGGCTTGGCAAGTGCCTTAAGAGAGACAGAGGTTGCCGGCGGGATAAACTGAGATGCAGACAGGTGATTTTTGAACCTGACCTTTGCCCTGGTTCTCCCGCTCTGGTGGTTCTGATAAACAAAAACGATGATGTCCTCCCGCTCCTCTTGGATCTCAGGCGTCGCCGCTGCAGGGAGCGGGCTCCTGGTTTGCGCGGTGGTGGCGGGGCTGTTGGATCAGATTTTGCCCACGCTGCCCAAGGTTTCCCTGTCCTTGGCCGGGATCCCTGGCTTGTTGGTCGGGCTCGGATCCGCCTACGGAGTTTGGTGGGTAACCCAGATGGCCTTGCAATCCCCTTCCTGGGCCGATTTCCGAAAATCCCTGTTGGAGGCCGTGTCTCCCTTCGATCCCGCCGACCACGGTGGCAGGCCCGCGGGGGATCCGCGCCTTTGGCAATTAGCGCAGGAGATCCGCCAAACCCAGCTCCGCCACCAAAAGATTCTCGACCGAATTAAGCAGCAGCTGAAAGCCGAAATCCAGATCTGCGAGCGTGTCCAGGCACAACTGCGCAGCGAGCAGCAGCAGTGTCGGGTTCTCCAGGAGCAGGTGCAACAGTTGCAACAGCACCTGCAAAACCTCCAAACCTCATCCCCTTCCCCCCAACTCAAGCCCGAGCGAGAGCAAGCGCTGCGCCACAAGCTGCGCCAGCTTCAATCCCAAGTCACCACCCTGAGGATAGAACTGGAACGCCAAGGGATCCAACTGCAGCAGTCGGAAGCCGAGCGGGCCCAACTCCAGCAGCAGCAGCAAAAACTTAAGCGCCTCCTGCATCGCACAAAATCCGAAAACCAAAAGCTGCGCTCCCAACAGGAGCAATGGGCCCGGCAACTGGAGCAATCCCAACAGGAGTTGCGGACTTTGCAAGAGGCCTACCGCGCCCTGCAGACCCTCTGGGAGATAGGCTCTGGTCTAACCTCCAAGACCCCTCTTTCTGAAATCGCCGCCGCCGAACCCTCTGGCACCTCTGGCTAGCCGCAGCCTCGGCCCACCCGCCGCAAGACAAAAACACTCCCTTCGCTGCCACGGCCAATCCGCAGATCCTCATCCAAATAGGTAATCTCCAGCCAGCCTGTTGGCTCGCGGCGGCGAACGTCGATCTTCACCGCCGGGATCCGTTCGGGATCCCGTTCGAGCAGATAGAGAAAACTCTCGATCTCGTAGCTCATCAACGCCTGGGATCCGAGCAGCAGCCGCTCGAAAATCACCTTGACCCGGCGTTCCGACTCCGGGTAGAAGCGGGCTGCCACCGCCAAAACTCCCCGCGGCAGCCAAGCCTGCAGCCAGCCGGACCCCTGGATCTCCGCCACGTTAAAGACTTGGCCCGCTTGGGCCCGAATGCACTGATAGATCTCACCGGTGGTCAAAAGGGGCAAGTTGGCCAACCGCAACAAGTCTGTGCTAGTGGTAAACAGGTTCAGCCAATTTCCCTCCAGCCGTTCTGCGGCAGCCGTTGGGCAAGGGGTGGGGTTGAGGGCTTCCAGGGCGGCAATGTGAGACAAGATCTGGCTTTTTTGGCCGGGCAAGACACGTCGGCCCCGGTCGGTCGTCTCCAGCAGGCGCAACAGGGCCGATTTTTGCTCAGCCAAAGCTTCAGGCATGGGCTTACCGCAGCAGCACGACCCTATTTTAGGAGTTGGTGGCAGCCGAGTAGGGCAAGGGGGATCCCGGCCCTCAGCCAGTCAGCTCTTCCACCCGCCTGAGCTCTGCCACCTGCTCGTACCCCAGGCCTGCCCGCACCAACAGGGGCTCCGGCCCCGTGAGATCGATGACCGTCGAGACCTGGGCCCGATAGGGAGCCTCGTCATCCAGCACCAGATCCACCTGTTTCTCCAACTGTCGCATTTCCTCGGCGGTAAAGATTCCCCCCTCTTCCCAATCCCCAACAGAGTCAAAACCCACCTCCAAAGAGCCGACGGGATCCCCGCCCAGCTTGGCCGAGGTGGAGACGATGGGGTTGCCTAACTCGGCCAACAGCGCCTGACAGATGGCCGAATCGGGCACGCGGATGCCAGTGGTTTTCCGCTTGGGATCCATGACTAGCTTGGGCACCAGCTTGGTGGCCGGCAGCAGAAACGTAAACGGGCCTGGGATCAGCCGCCGCATCAGTCGATAGGCGGGATCGCTCACCTGGGCATACTGGGCAATTTGGGAAAGCGAAGGGCACAAAAAGGTGAGGGGCTTGTCGTTGGAAAGCCGCTTGAGACGCCTTACCCGCTCCACCGCCTGCTTGTGGGTGACATCGCAGCCAATGGCATAGACCGTATCAGTGGGGTAGAGCATGACCGCCCCTTCCCGCAGAGCGGCTGCAATCCGTTGGATGGAGCGGGCCTGGGGATGCTGCGGATGGAGCTTAAAATACTCGGCCATTCGGGAGAAAAAAGCAAAACCTCAAGACTCAGAGCGGCTGAGGCTTTCCACCACTTCTGCCACTCCCCCAGAACGAGGGGTAGGCGGCACCGGCAGGGATCCCTGCGCTTCCGGCCAATCTTTTAGCTGTTGCATCAGCGCTTGAATATGCAGACGAGGCAAATAGGGCCAGTCGCCTGCTTCCTCCAAATCCTGAAGCACCCGATAGAGCTCTTGGCGGGTGTTGGGCAAAGACTCTCGGAAGGCCCCCTCCAAAATCGTGCGGTGCAGATCCTCCAACAACCGCAGGAGCATCAACAGCTCCAAGCAAGCTCCTGCCCTCACCTGGGCCGCCTGCTCAATGGCCAACTTGATCTGGCGCAAGTCGGGGGGCAGATCCTCCGCCGAGATATACATAGCCGCTCATCTCTGAGTTTTGGGAAGGCAGGGGCACTCCTATTCTAGGATTCTTCTGCCCCTGGACCGGCTGGATTTTGCTGGCCGCCGCAGGTTGATGGGGATCCGGATCCCGGCCCAGGCACTGCCACACCCGCTGCAACAAGGGCTCCAGCCCCTGCCTGGCAACCGCCGAGATGGCTGATACCGGGGCACCGGCAGCCATTGACAGCTGCTGGGTGCGCTCGGCCACCTCCTGGGGCTCAAGGGCATCGATCTTGTTCAAAACCACAATCTGCGGCTTGTCGCTAAGCCCGTGGCCGTAGGCGCGCAGCTCCTGCTGAATGATTTGGTAATCCCTGACGGGATCCGCCGTCGTACCGTCCACCAGGTGGATCAGCACCCGCGTGCGCTCCACATGGCGCAAAAAGTCGTGGCCCAGACCCACCCCTAGGTGCGCCCCCTCGATCAGTCCGGGAATGTCAGCAAACACCACCCCATCCCCGGAGGGATGAGGCACCACTCCCAAATTGGGCTGCAGGGTGGTGAAGGGGTAATCGGCGATCTTGGGCCGGGCGGACGAGACCACCGAGATCAGGGTGGATTTGCCCGCATTGGGCATACCGACGATCCCCACCTCGGCAATGAGCTTCAACTCCAGGCGCAGGCGTCGCCGCTCTCCCGGTTGGCCCCTGGTAAATTGGCGAGGAGCCCGATTGTGGTTGCTGAGAAAATGGGCATTGCCCAGGCCGCCCTTCCCGCCCCGAGCCACCAGCAGCCGATCCCCGGGCTGCACCAGATCCCCCAGCAGCTCGCCGGTCTCTGCGTTGAACACCATCGTGCCGCAGGGCACCCGCACCAGCCGATCCGCACCACTGGCCCCGCTGCAGTGGTTGGGTCCTCCCTTGGCCCCGTGTTCGGCTTTGATCAGCGGCTGGAAGCGAAAGTCCAACAAGGTCTGCAAGCCGGGATCCGCCACCAAGATCACCGAGCCGCCCCGTCCTCCATTGCCCCCCGAAGGCCCGCCGGCGGGCACGTACTTTTCGCGGCGAAAGGCAACAATGCCATCTCCGCCGTTCCCCGCCTGCACTTCAATTTCCGCCTGGTCGATAAAGTGCAATCGTCCCTCTCCCAACTCTGGCCATCTCCCTCTAGCTTGGCAGGATCGCCAGGAAGTTTGCCACAAAAGTCGCCCTCTTAAGCTACGATAGTATTTCCCAAGCTATTGCCTGTCCCGCCCGGGAGGGTGAGCGAGTATGGGAGCCGTTCATTACCAAGTTCAACTGCTCTTCTAATTCGCGCCAACTGCTGTTACACCCCTATGAGTCGATTCACCGCTGCTGCCGATGTAGGTTTTACCACCGAGGACTTTGCTGCCCTACTGGACAAGTACGACTATCACTTCAGCCCCGGCGAAATTGTGGCCGGCACGGTATTTTCGGTGGAGCCGCGCGGCGCGTTGATCGATATCGGGGCCAAGACGGCTGCTTTCCTGCCTCTGCAGGAGATGTCCATCAGCCGGGTAGAAGACCCGCACGAGGTGCTGCAGCCGGGAGAGACCCGCGAGTTTTTCATCCTCACCGAAGAAAATGAAGAGGGGCAACTGACCCTCTCCATTCGCCGCATCGAGTACATGCGGGCCTGGGAGCGGGTGCGGCAGCTACAGAAAGAAGACGCCACGGTGCGGGCAACCATTTTTGCTACCAACCGCGGAGGCGCCCTGGTGCGCATTGAGGGATTGCGCGGCTTTATCCCCGGATCCCACATCAGCAGCCGCAAGCCCAAGGAAGAGCTGGTGGGCGAAGAGCTGCCCCTGAAGTTTTTGGAGGTGGACGAAGACCGCAACCGCTTGGTGTTGAGCCATCGCCGCGCTCTGGTGGAGCGGAAGATGAACAAGCTGGAGGTGGGCGAGGTAGTGGTCGGCACAGTGCGTGGCATCAAGCCTTACGGTGCCTTCATCGACATTGGCGGCGTCTCCGGCTTGCTGCACATTTCCGAGATCTCCCACGAACATGTTGACACGCCCCACAGCGTCTTCAACGTCAACGACGAAGTGAAGGTGATGATCATCGACCTAGACGCAGAACGGGGTCGGATCTCGCTGTCCACCAAGCAACTGGAGCCCAATCCCGGCGACATGCTGCGGGATCCCAAGTTGGTTTACGAAAAAGCAGAAGAAATGGCGGCCAAGTACCGCGAGCAACTGCGGGCTGCTAAGCAAGGACAAGCCGAAGAGGCGCCGCTGGAGGTGTCGGAAGAGGAGCTGGAATACGCGACTGCGGCGGTGGAGTAAAGCCATCTTGCGGAGAGCGGTCGGCAGCCAAGGGTTGCCGGTCTGTCTCTCCCTTAGCCTACCTGGGATCCCTGGCTAGGAGGGGTGTCGGGTGATGGTGCAGCAGCGGTGACAGGTTGCTTGTCCATGAGCATTTGTGGCTACCTCTACACACCTGCCCACGCCCCCTTGCCGGAGCAGGAGTTGGCCTGGCTGAAGGCACAAGGAGCCGATCCCATCTGGCACGACTGGGGATCCCGCGCCCACCTGGAAGAGCTGTTGCAGGGCATCGCCGCCGGATCGGTGCAGCAGGTGCTGCTGGTGCGCCTGGCGGATCTGGGGGATCGAGCGGAGGAAGTCCACCAACGGCTGTTGCAGATCCAACAGGCGGGGATCCAACTGAGCCTGGTGACCCAATCCGGCCTACACACCCCCAGCGAGGCTGCCGACTGGATCCCGCTGCTGGCCGAGATCCCCCATCAATTGCAAAGCCGCCGCCTCTGCCACAGCCAAGCCCGCAACCGTCTGGCGGGCAAGCCTCCCCCCGGCCCGGCTCCCTTTGGCTATCGCCGCGAAGGGGAGCGCTACGTGCTGGATCGCCGCCAGGCCCCTGTTGTTCAGGATTTTTTCCAGCACTTTCTTCTCTATGGATCCCTGCGCCAAGCGGTGCGCTTTTTGGAAGAGAAACACCACAAGCGCATTTCGGTGGCCACGGGGCGCAACTGGCTGCTCAACCCCGTCTATCGCGGGGATCTGGCCTATGCCGACGGCACCGTTCTGCGCGATACCCACCCCGCCCTCCTCAGCCGCACCGAGGCCGCCCAGATCGATCGCTGGCTCAAACGCAACCAAAGGATCCCACGCCGCAGCGCCAGCGCCCCCCGCGCTCTGGCTGGCCTCGTCCATTGCCGTACCTGTGGCAGCCTTCTGCGCATTGTGCAAACCACCCCCGGCAAGGCCAAGAGGAACGGCTCCTCCTACCTCTACCTGCGTTGCCAAACCTGTCGCTACAGCCTCCACTACGCCCAAGTCCTGCAGGAGGTGATCCGCCAGGTCTGCGAGCAGCTCCCCCACCGTGCCCAAAACCTGGATCGGCAGGCCCTGGACCAAACCCGCCAACAGCTCCAAGCCCAGATCCAGGCCAACAGCGAGCGGCTGCGGCAACTGGAGGCGCTGCAGCAATTTGGACTGATGGATGAGCCCTCCCTGGCCCAGCGCTGCTACCAACTGCGGGCGGAAACGGCCCGTTTGGCCCAAAAGCTGGAACAGCTCCCTCCCGCCAACTTCCTCCAGATCGCCCAAACTCTCTCCATCCTGCCCTTCTGGCAAGACCTCAGCGAGAGCGAGCGCCGCGCCTACCTGCGGGAATTCCTGCGCAGGGTTGAGGTGGATTCTACAGGGGCCGTGCAGATTGCCTTTGCCTTCGATCCCTGAGATCCCTTTTGAAGTTGGGGATTCCGCGTCTCCTCTGGCCATTGAGACCATTCTTGAGACTCTCCCTCAAAGCGGGAAAAGGGATCCCGCCGGCAGTCTCCAGCGAGTTGACGGGAGCAGCGCTTGTCAAAGCCAGGGAGAGATGAATGATTTGTTTTTGATCTGCTTTTACGAAAAAACAAAAAACAAAAGCTGGAAAAAAGACGAAAATCGGCTCGAAGAATCTCTTGGACGAGGATTTGTCCGTCTGGCGATTTAAGAAATTGCTTTAACTTGTTTTAGGCTTGCCTTAATTCTTCTCAACACTTCTCAGGGAGTGGGTTAGCTGCCGATAATGGCCCTTGTCAGGCTTGTGGAGGAACGTGCTGTGAAGTTGGCAGTTTACGGGAAGGGTGGGATCGGCAAGTCCACCACCAGTTGCAACCTCTCGGTGGCCTTGGCCCGGCGGGGCAAGAAGGTGTTGCAAATTGGCTGTGACCCCAAGCACGACAGCACCTTCACCCTGACTGGTTTTCTCATCCCCACGATCATCGATACCCTGGAAGCCAAGGGCTACCACTACGAAGACATCTACCCCGAGGATGTGATCTACCGCGGCTACGGCGGCGTAGATTGCGTCGAGGCGGGAGGGCCGCCGGCAGGGGCCGGCTGTGGCGGCTATGTGGTGGGAGAAACCGTCAAACTCCTGAAGGAGCTGAACGCCTTTGACGAGTACGACGTCATCCTCTTCGACGTGCTGGGGGACGTGGTGTGCGGCGGCTTTGCTGCCCCCCTCAACTACGCCGACTACTGTGTGATCGTTACTGACAACGGCTTTGACGCCCTGTTTGCCGCCAATCGCATCGCCGCCTCGGTGCGAGAAAAAGCCAAAACCCGCAAGCTGCGCCTGGCCGGCCTAATCGGCAACCGCACCAGCAAGCGGGATCTCATCGACCAATACGTCTCGGCAGTGCCCATACCCGTGCTCGAGGTGCTGCCACTGGTCGAGGACATTCGCATTTCGCGGGTCAAGGGCAAAACCCTCTTCGAGATGGCAGAGACGGATCCCAGCCTGGAGCCCGTCTGCCAGTACTACCTGAACATCGCCGACGAGCTGCTGGCCCGCCCGGAAGGGATCGTGCCCCGGCCTGCTGAGGATCGGGAGCTGTTTGCCCTGCTGTCGGACTTTTACAACGCCCCGCCAAGGGAGCCGGCGCTGGTGTAAGGGATCCCAAACCTGCCAGCTTGCCGGTGTGTCTAAAAGTGAAGCAATTGTTTCGGGAAACCGTCGCAAACCTTATCAATTCGTTGTCTGGCCCGCTTTCCGCCCCAAGATGGATTGTGCAGGAGATCCATCTTGAGGACATGGCAGAGGAGTTGGATATGCAAGCACAAGTGCAACCCACCGTGGTGATTACTGGAGCCTCTTCGGGCGTTGGCCTGTACGCAGCTTTGGCTTTGGCCAAGCGGGGCTGGCACGTGGTGATGGCCTGTCGGGATCTGGACAAAGGCCAGCGGATGGCTCAGCAGGTGGGGATCCCGCAGGGCAGCTACACCCTGATGCCGATCGATCTGGCCAGCTTGGCCAGTGTGCGGCAATTTGTCGAACAATTTCGCCAGTCGGGCCGCTCTCTGGATGCCCTGGTGTGCAACGCCGCCATCTACATGCCCTTGCTTAAGCAGCCCTTGCGCAGCCCGGAGGGCTATGAGCTGACCATGGCCACCAACCATCTGGGGCACTTCCTGCTCTGCCACCTGATGCTGGAGGATCTGAAGCGCTCCACCTATCCGGATCGGCGGCTGGTGATCCTGGGCACGGTTACCCACAACCCCAAGGAGCTGGGGGGCAAGATCCCACCCCAACCTCACCTGGGGGATCTGCGGGGCTTTGCCCAGGGCTTCAAGGAACCGATCAGCATGGCCGATGGCGGCAAGTTCGATCCCGTCAAAGCCTACAAAGACAGCAAAGTTTGCAACATCCTCACCATGCGGGAGCTGCACCGCCGCTTCCACGAGAGCACCGGCATCACGTTTCTCTCCCTCTACCCGGGCTGTGTGGCGGAAACGGCCCTCTTCCGCCATCACTATCCCCTCTTCCAAAAGCTGTTCCCCTGGTTTCAGAAAAACATCACCGGCGGCTACGTCTCCCAAGAGCTGGCCGGCGAGCGGGTGGCCCAGGTGGTGGCGGATCCGGAGTTTCGCCAGTCGGGATTCTACTGGAGCTGGGGCAACCGGCAACGGAAAAATGCCAAGCCCTTTAACCAAGAAGTCTCGGACGAGGCGGGGGATGCGGCCAAGGCCAAGCTGCTCTGGGATCTGAGCGAGAAATTGGTGGGCGTGCCCCAATTGGTCGCCCCCTAGCTTGACAAACCCTTTTCTAGGAGCCGACGATGACTGCTGCTGTGGATGCTTCCAATACCCTCCACTTTCAATGCGAGACCGGCAACTACCACACCTTCTGCCCGATTAGTTGCGTGGCTTGGCTCTACCCCAAAATTGAAGACAGCTTCTTTTTGGTGATCGGCACCAAAACCTGTGGCTACTTTTTGCAAAATGCCATGGGGGTGATGATCTTTGCCGAGCCGCGCTATGCCATGGCCGAGCTGGAAGAGGGGGACATCAGCGCCAAGCTCAACGACTACGAGGAGCTGAAGCGGCTGTGCCTGCAAATCCAGCGGGATCGCAATCCCAGCGTCATCGTCTGGATCGGCACCTGCACCACCGAGATCATCAAGATGGATCTAGAGGGCCTAGCCCAGAAGCTGGAAGGGGAGATCGGGATCCCGATTGTGGTGGCGCGGGCCAATGGCCTCGACTACGCCTTTACCCAGGGGGAAGACACGGTTTTGGCCTCTATGGCCCAGCGCTGCCCGGAGCAGGTGCAGGAAGAAGAGCGGGAGACGCGGGGTGGCCTGCAGGCTCTTTTCTACGGGCTGCGCCCCGGCAAAAAGAAAGAGGAAGAAGGCTTCCCCAAACATCCCCCCTTGGTGATCTTCGGCTCCGTGCCGGATCCGGTGGTAACCCAACTCACCCTGGAGCTGAAAAAGTACGGGATCCGCGTCTCCGGCTGGCTGCCGGCCAAGCGCTACGAGGAGCTGCCGGCCATCGAGCCGGGCACCTATGTGGTGGGGGTAAATCCTTTCCTCAGCCGCACCGCCACCACGCTGGTGCGCCGCAAAAAGGCCAAGCTCATCACCGCTCCTTTTCCCATCGGGCCGGATGGCACCCGCGCCTGGATCGAGGCCATCGCCGGCGAGCTGGGGATCCCGACTCAAGGCCTGGCAGAGCGGGAAGGGGAAGTGTGGCGTCACCCCCAGGTTCAGGAGTACCTGGGCCTGCTGCGGGGCAAGAGCGTCTTCTTCATGGGGGATAACCTGCTGGAGATCTCCCTGGCCCGCTTCCTGGTGCGCTGCGGTATGACGGTGCAGGAAATCGGGATCCCTTACCTCGACAAGCGCTACCAGGCCGCCGAGCTGGCCCTCCTGGAGCGCACCTGCGAGGAGATGGGGGTGCCCAAGCCCACCATTGTCGAGAAGCCGGATAACTACAACCAACTGCAGCGCATCAAAGCCCTGCAGCCGGATCTGGTAATCACGGGCATGGCCCACGCCAACCCCCTCGAAGCCCGCGGCGTCACCACCAAGTGGTCGGTGGAGTTTACCTTTGCCCAGATCCACGGCTTCGGCAACACCCAGGCGCTGCTGGAGCTGGTCACCCGCCCACTGCGGCGCAACGCCGCCCTCAAAGGCTTGGGCTGGGAACAGTTGGTGGGGGAAAAAGCCCTGAGCTAACTTTCTGGCTCCTCGTTGTCGAAGAGCAGGCCATCCAGGTGATCCGGCAGTTGCTGCCGGTCGATCCAGACCATGCCGGCCAAAATTGCCTCGGCCTCATTGTGGAAGTAGCCGTAGGCTGGGGCGGCAAACTCCACCGAGCCATCCTGACGTAGCCGCTGACAGCAAAAAATGAACCCCTTGTCGGTGGTTTGGGTGGTGATGCGCCAGTTGCGGTGGATGTGCTCGGCCATGATCCCAGTGCAGATCACCCTCACCCCCAACCCCTCTCCCAAGGGGAGAGGGGAGAAGAAACCCTAGAGCGTGCGCAGCACCTCTCGCGCCGCCTCGAGGGTTCTCTCCACATCGGCTTCGGTGTGGGCCAAGGAAGTGAAGCCGGCCTCGAATTGCGAGGGCGCCAGATACACCCCCCGCTCCAGCATGCCGCGGTGGAAGCGGGCAAACTTTTGCAAGTCCGAGCGCTTGGCCTCCTCGTAGTTGCGCACTGGGCCAGCCGTGAAGAAGAAGCCGAACATGCCGGGCAAATGGCCCCCACACATCTCGTGCCCGGTCTCTTGCGCAATCTGCAGCAGCCCCGTGGCCAGCTTCTCGGTAATCCGCTCCAGATACTCATAGGTACCGGGGCGACGCAAAATATCGAGGGTGTGGATCCCGGCCGTCATGGCCAGGGGGTTGCCGGAGAGGGTGCCCGCCTGGTACATCGGCCCCGCCGGCGCCACCATTTCCATAATCTCCCGCCGACCGCCGTAGGCCCCCACCGGCAGGCCGCCGCCGATTACCTTGCCCAGGGTGGTTAAATCGGGGATGACACCAAACTTGGCCTGCACACCGCCGTAGCTGATGCGAAAGCCGGTCATCACCTCGTCAAACACCAGCAGGGCGCCATACTTCTGCGTCAGCTCCCGCAAACCCTCCAAAAAGCCCGGCTGCGGCGGAATGAAGCCGGCATTGCCCACCACCGGCTCTAGGATCACGCCCGCAATGGAGTCGGGATGCTGCTCAAACAGAGCCTTGACTGCCTCTAGATCGTTGTAGGGGGCGGTCAGCGTGGCACTGGTAGCGGCCTTAGGTACCCCCGGCGAATCCGGCAGGCCCAGCGTGGCCACCCCTGAGCCGGCCTTGACCAAAAACATGTCCGCATGGCCGTGGTAGCAGCCCTCGAACTTGATCACCTTTTCCCGCCCCGTGTAGGCCCGCATCAGGCGCAGCGCCGCCATGCAAGCTTCGGTGCCGGAGTTAACAAAGCGTACCATCTCCACGCTGGGCACCGCCTCGATCACCCGCTCGGCCAGCTCGTTTTCCAAAACGCAAGGGGCGCCAAAGCTGGTGCCTTTCTCCAAAGCTCGGTGCAGAGCCTCGATCACCTCGGGATGGGCGTGGCCGACAATCGCCGGCCCCCAACTGCCGATGTAGTCGATGTACTGGTTGCCGTCCACATCCCAGGCGTAGGCTCCTGAGACGCGGTCAAACACGACGGGATCCCCGCCCACCGACTTAAAGGCGCGCACCGGAGAGCTAACGCCCCCCGGCATAAGCTGCTGCGCCCGTGCAAAGATCTGCTTGGAGCGGCTGGTATTAAACGAGCGAGTAGGGAGAGTGCTGGTCATACTCGGAGCTGTTCAACCCGTCTTTTTAGACTAGCAGGCAAAGAGACTTGCTGGTGGGCTGCTGCCCTCTCTTTTGTTTTAGCTAGTGGGGGTACAGGGGTGGATAAGCTCCGCACTGTACCTGCAAGGTTAGCGTCGGGATACAGCCACCCCCGCAAGGATGTGTTACACCAGTCGTGGTTATACAAAGCGGCGTTGCCGGAATCTGGTACAACCGCGCGGTAGGACATCCCGTGTCTGCTCGTGGAGAGACTACAAGACCCCGTTGAAGTGAGAGGTCTATTCCCCATGCGCTAGCACGAGGGTCAGGAGTGTGTCACTTACTTGGGCTTCCTTCTGGAGGATCCACCCACCGCCCATCGGCTTTGATGAGCTCAATCAGCGCCTGGACGCCCTCCGACTCCGGCACCTTCTTTACCTCCTCCTTGCCGCGGTAGAGGGAGATGTAGCCGGGGGTTTTCCCCACATAGCCGTAGTCGGCGTCAGCCATCTCCCCCGGCCCGTTGACAATGCAGCCCATGACGGCAATGTCGAGGCCCACCAAGTGCTGGGTTGCAGCCCGCACTTTCTGCAGTACTTCCTCCAAGTTAAACAGGGTGCGGCCACAGGAGGGGCAGGCCACATATTCCACCATGGTCTTGCGCAGGTTGAGGGCCTGCAAGATGCCGTAGGCCACCGGGATCTCTTTTTCCGGCGCTTCGGTTAGGGAAACCCGAATGGTGTCACCGATCCCCTCGGCCAGAAGCGTCCCGATCCCCACTGCCGATTTGATGCGGCCATATTCTCCATCGCCGGCCTCGGTCACCCCCAAGTGGAAGGGGTAGTTCAGGCCCAAGGCATCGAAGCGGCGGGCGGCCAGCCGGTAAGCAGCCAACATCACCTGCGGACGGGAAGCTTTGAAGGAGAGAACCACGTTGTGGAAGTCTTGCTCGGCGCAAATCTCGGCATATTCTAGGGCCGACTCCACCATGCCCTCGGGAGTATCTCCATAGATGAAGAGCATGCGCTCCGCCAGGGATCCGTGGTTGACACCGATGCGCAGGGCTTTGTTCTGGGCTTTGAGGGTCTGCACCAGGGGGGTGAAGGTTTCGCGGATCTTGTTGCGGATGGCCTCCAGTTCGGCTTGGGTGTACTCGGTGCGACCGGGCTGCGGCTTTTCTAGGACGAACAGCCCCGGGTTGATGCGCACCTTGTCCACGTACTGGGCAACCTCCAGGGCGATCTTGATGCCGTTGTGGTGTACATCGGCCACCAGCGGCACCGGCCTGTAGGTTTGGATCAGCTTGTCCCGAATCGCCTCCATCGCCTTGGCATGGGCCATGCTGGGAACGGTAACCCGCACGATCTCCGAACCTGCCTCGTGCAGACGACGGATGGCCGCCACCGCTGCCTCGATGTCAAGGGTGTCTTCGTTGATCATGGATTGCACCACCACCGGGTGCTGGCTACCGATCAACACGTTGCCTACGGCTACGGTGCGGGTAGGACGACGGGGGTAGACTGGTTCTGGGTAGGGCTGCTGAGAGGGCGCGTTGGGCCGATCCAGGGTTTGCATGGCTTGCTAAGCGGAAAAGGTCTGCTCTAGCTTGATTGTAGGGTAAACTACCCGGCCCCGACCGCTAAGCGGTACGAGCGGGCTTAAGCGCTACGCGCCGCTGACGCGAAGGGTAGCCCTGCAGTTGGCAAGCCAACCACGGACTTCCAGGCCGGTTTACAGCGGCCCCCAAAAGGGCAATCCCGTTAGCAACGTTCAAATCTGCATCCCCTTCCCAGCCACAAGCCAGGTTGACACAGCGAAAATGCTTCCCTTCCCGTTGCCCAAGCCACAAACACCGGTGACAAGTTTGCCAAGTGTAGGCAGGCGGTACTACCACCACC
>NZ_JANSJA010000278.1:0-3384 GCF_047462335.1 Synechococcus sp. H60.1 | reverse complement strand
GGCTGGGATCGAACTTGTCAGCGGAGATGCGCGCTTTTATGGCAGCTAGAGCGTCCATCGCAATCCTCGAAGCTGAAAGGTCAGGAGCCGGAAGGCTGCTGATCCCAGGACTAAAGGCAGAGTTGGTAGGCAACCATACATTCTGGGTTCAAACGGTCCGCCCCTTCTAGGTTATTTCCTTTTTAGCTGCTCTGAGGCAACCGGTGCGCTGAGCCTTGGCAAGCAGCCCCGCCGGCCAAACGGGATCCCTGGCCCAAAGGCAGGTATGATAAGGAGATAACCAAGGCTCTGGCCCGCAACATTGGATTTTGCGGGGTCACAGACCGGCAATGGCGAGCGGCGTGGTTGATGGGGAGAGATAACCTGTGAATTTCGGTCGCGTGCTGACGGCAATGGTGACCCCCTTTACGCCTGAGGGGGAGCTTAACTACGAAGAAGCCGCTCGTTTGGCTGATTACTTGGTAACCCACGGCAGCGATGGCTTGGTGGTCTGCGGCACCACTGGCGAGTCTCCCACCCTAACCTGGCAAGAGGAGTACGAACTGTTCCGCGTGGTGCGAGATGCGGTGGCCGGTCGGGCTAAAGTTATCGCCGGCACGGGATCCAACTCCACCCGCGAGGCCATCGAAGCCACCAAAAAAGCTGCCCAATTGGGTTTGGATGGCTCTTTACAAGTGGTGCCCTACTACAACAAGCCCACCCAGGCTGGCCTCTATCAGCACTTTAAGGCGATTGCCCAAGCCAGCGACCTGCCCATCATGCTCTACAATATTCCCGGTCGGACGGGGGTGAGCCTGCAGCCGGAAACGGTGGCGAAACTAGCGGAGTTGGAAACGATTGTCGCCATCAAGGAAGCTAGTGGTACAATGGATGTAGTTTCGGAAATTCGGCGGCTTACTCCCCCACATTTCGGCATCTATTCAGGAGATGACTCTCTGACACTGCCGATCTTATCCTTGGGAGGCAGCGGTGTGGTCAGTGTAGCCAGCCACTTGGTTGGGCCGCAACTGCAGGAGTTGATCCAAAGCTACAGCAGCGGACAACACGGCCAAGCTTTGACCTATCATTTGCGTCTGTTTCCACTGTTTAAGGCTTTGTTCATCGAGACCAACCCTGTTCCCATCAAAGCAGCGCTAGAGATGCAGGGTTGGCGAGTGGGGCAGGTGCGCCCTCCGCTGGTGCCTCTCCAGGCCAGTTCTCTACAGGTTTTACGGCAAGTGCTGCAAGAAGTAGGCCTCCTGGCTGAAGCGCAGGGATCCGAACGAAGGACGGCGAAGGCTTCATGATCCCATCTTTATGACATTTTCTTAGGTTTTGCCTTTACCATGACGAGAGTTTTTCAAGGGTTGGGGGGTCTTCTGTGGCGTTTGAGCTGTGACTAGGGCCGTTTTTCTTCTAAAGTTTTTGCTTTTTCCCCACCGGGAAAGAGATAAATTGCGACCGCGGAATCCGGCTTTTACCTATGACCTTGCGGGTAAGTTTGCTGGGATTTGTCTACACCAGTTTTTGTCTGTTTGACTGTCACTGTTGAGGATCTAAAGCTAATATGCCAACACCACGGACTTCCATTACTTCCCGTCCTGCGGCCTCGGCAGCCAAGCCCACTGCCTCGCTGCAGATGATCCCGCTAGGAGGCGAGCGGGAGATCGGCAAAAACACCTGGGCCTTCCGCTACGAGGATGACATCATCCTGCTGGATGCCGGTTTGGCTTTCCCCGATGAGAGCATGCACGGCATCAACATCGTGCTGCCGGACATGACCTACATCAAGCAAAACCGCGATAAAGTGCGGGGGATGGTGGTTACCCACGGCCACGAAGATCACATCGGCGGGATCCCGTATCACCTACGAGAATTCGACATTCCGGTCATCTATGGCCCGCGTTTGGCGCTGGCGTTGCTGGAGGACAAGCTCCGCGATGTGGGGCTGTTGAACCGCACGGAATTGCGCCCGGTTGGGCCGCGGGATATCGTGCCCCTGAGCAAGTACTTCTTTGCTGAGTTTATCCGCAACACCCACTCTTTTCCCGATAGCTTCACGGTGGCTCTGCACACGCCGGTGGGTGTTGTCATCCAGACGGGCGACTTCAAGATTGACCACACGCCGGTGGATGGGGAGCGCTTCGACCTACAGCGACTGGCCGAACATGGGGAAAAGGGGGTGCTGTGTCTGATTAGCGACTCCACCAACGCCGAGGTGCCTGGGTTTACTCCTTCCGAAGCCTCGGTGGTGCCAGGCCTTACCAAGGCGATTGCGGGAGCCAAGGGACGGGTGATCATCACTACCTTCGCTTCTTCGGTACACCGCCTCAATTTGGTGTTGCAGATTGCCGAGCAGCAGGGCCGGGTGGTGTCTCTGTTGGGCCGCTCCATGCTGAACGTGGTGGCTCACGCGCGGCGCTTAGGCTACATCCGCTGCAAGGACGAGACGCTGCAGCCGATGCATGTCATCAACAGCTTGCCGGACGACCAGGTAATCATCCTCACCACGGGATCCCAAGGCGAACCGCTGGCTGCTCTGACCCGCATCGCCAACGGCGAGCACCCGCAGTTGCAGATCAAGCCAGGAGACACAGTGATCTGGTCGGCCAACCCCATTCCCGGCAACACGCTGGCAGTAACGCGGGTGATCGACAAGCTGATGGAGCTGGGAGCCGATGTCATCTACGGCAAAGACAAGGGGCTGCACGTCTCCGGCCACGGCTGCCAGGAAGACCAGAAGCTGATGATTGCCCTCACCCGTCCTAAGTTCTTTGTTCCCACTCATGGGGAATACCGCATGCTGGTCAAGCACGCTGAAACGGCAATGAGCATGGGGATCCCGCGGGAAAACATCGTGATCATCGGCAACGGCGATGTAGTGGAGGTGAACCAGGAGCGCATTGCTGTCGTCGGCAAGGTGCCCACGGGGGTACAGATGATTGCCGCTTCCCACGATGGGGTGGTCATGGACGAGATGCTGCAGGAGCGCCAGCAGATGGCCAAAGATGGCATGGTGACGGTAGTCATCAGCTTGGATGGCAGGGGCCAGTTGCTCTGCACGCCGCAGGTGCAAAGTTTGGGCCTGGCGGGTGAGGGCAATTCCTTTAAAGGATCCGACCTAAAACCCCTGCTGGAGGACACTCTCAAGCAAGCTTGGCCGCGCTTTGCCCGCTCGCTGGAGCGGGGCAGGCTGGAGATCGACTGGGCCGGCCTCAAGGCAGAGGTGGAGCGGGTGGTGCGCCGCTTTGTCCGCGAACAACTGCCCGGCAAGCCGACGGTACTGGTTTTTGTCCAGTCGCCTGAAGAGGAGTCTGTGCCGGTCACCTCTCTGCCAGTTGGCGAAGTGCGGCAGGAGCAGGTAACCTTGGGGCGGCGGCGGCGCTCCTCGGCGGCGGTGGCGGC
>NZ_JANSJA010000277.1:0-529 GCF_047462335.1 Synechococcus sp. H60.1 | reverse complement strand
TGCGGCGCACCTTGGCTACTCTCAGGCCGCTGGCAGAGAAGACGGGGTTGGAGATAGGGAAATCCAATCCACTACAGCGAGTGGGAGGGCAAAACCCACGCCGAGGCCCGCGAAGACCATCCCGAAGCCTACTGGCGCTGGAGGACCGAGCCGGCCTGGAACGCCCCCAGGTGGCGAAACCGCTGTGCAAATTGCCAACCGCGCCCTGCCGGTTGTGGCGGAGATATCGTCTCCCACAAACAAGGCCACCCTTCAGATTCTTCTCCGCAGCCTGCTGGGCATTCACCTGGGCCGCTACCGGGATCGCATCGAGGTTTTGGCTGCCTCGGTCAGCGTGGTCAAGTTCGATCGCTATGGGCCCCTGCTGGAAAGCTTGGGGGAACGCGGCTATCTGGCGCCTAATCTGCAGCAAAGGGTAGGCACCTAAACTTTCAAAATGGGTCTGAAGTTCACTCAATGGGGATAAATTGCAACAGCAATCCTGGGTGGATGAGATAGCCCGGGGCAGATTTTCCATCCTGGTCGGGAT
>NZ_JANSJA010000276.1:0-533 GCF_047462335.1 Synechococcus sp. H60.1 | reverse complement strand
CAAGGGCAGTCATCAGCAAAAACAGCGGCGGCAGCAAGAAGTGGATCCAGGCCCACTGCCAGCGCTGGGCCCAGGAACCCCCTCTATCCAGCCGCACCTGGGCTCGCCACAGCCAACTGAGGCCCAAACCCAACAGCAACATGCCCAAGTGGCTCATTGGGGATCCCTCCTGGCTTCCCGCGCAGCCCGCAGCCGCTCGGCAATCGCCTGCAACTGGGACACGCTGGCCTGATCCAGACTGTCGGCAAAGGCTGCCACCGTGTCGGGATCCCCGACGGCCAAAAATTGCTGCAACTGGGCAAAGGCCCTGAGGCTGGCAGCTTCCTGGCGAGAAAGACGGGGCCGCCACAGCATCGGCAGACTCCGCCCTTCTGCATCGGTGCGACGTTCACAGCTCACCCAGCCCTTCTGGCTTAGGCGCCGTAAAACGGTAGTTACAGAGGCATAGGCCAACTCTCGGTCGGGATCGGCCAAGATACGCTCGTGGATTTGGCGGGTGCTGGCACTGCCCAGCTCCCAAAGGATATCGAGGA